>JAGTUV010000242.1 GCA_018224305.1 Gemmatimonadota bacterium | reverse complement strand
GGCCGCCATGGGCGGCCGGCCGATCCGCTGTTGCCGGCGGATCCGGCACTGGCTGCGGATCTGGCGGCACTGGCTGCGAACCCGGCGGCGCGGGCGCTGGCGTGTCGGGCGGTGCGCTCACCTGGAACGGCGCCACGCCGCCACCGACCAACGCGTGCAGGTTCACGACGCCGCTGATGGTGATCGTATAGCTGCCGGGCGGCAGCGGGCGGTTGAGGCGCACGACGAACTCCCGGATCGGGAGTGCGGCAGCGCCAGCGTTCGGTTGCGCCGGGTCCGGCGGCGGCGGCACGCGCACTGCGCCTGTATCGGCAGCCGCACCGGCCGTGTCAGCTGCGACGCGCGCAGCCTCCGCCGCCTGACGCCGCGCCTGCTGTTCCGCCGTGAATGCAGCCCGCGTCAGGATGCGGCTGTGCGTCGCGATGGATGTGCTGTCCGGCAGCACGTGTACTTCGGCACCGACGCCATCCAGTGCGTCCGCCGGGTCGAAGTAGTCATCGACCTCGATCTGTATGTGCAGTGAATCGAGAGAGGATGCAGAGACGATGCGCGGCGCGGTAGTGTCCGGGGTCAGAACATTGAAGACGAGTGCTACCGTGTCCGTCTGCCCGACGAAGACGGCGGTGTGTCCGGAGTCCACCGGCTCCAGGGTGTCGCGCCGGCGATTGCGGTTGCGGTCGTCGTATGCGCGTACGTCGTACTCGCCTACGGGCAGATAGCGCAGTGAGTAGAAGCCGGAACTGTCGGCGATGGCGGTGTACCGCGCGCCTTCAGTCCGATGCACGGCATCGACGACGCCGTTCATCGCGGGAGCTGCGGTGAGGCGGTCCAGGACCATGCCGGCGAGGGCCGTGTTGCCGATGGGAGCGCCGGTAGAGAAAATCAGTTCGACGGGATCACTGCGCTGGTTCCCGAAGAGGTCGCGCACACCGGGGAGCAGAACGACGCGGTAGACGCGGTTGGGGCGCCAGCCGCCGTCGATGCTCACGCGCACCTCGGCGCCCGACCGATCGACGCGCAGTGTGCTGTCGAGTGGTGACACGCTCACCAGCGCCTCCGAGAAGCCCTGCTCGCTGATGCGTTCGTCGAAGCGAAACACGGCCGGCCTGCTGAGGGCGTCCACAACGGTCAACGGTTCCGGCACGGTCGTCAGCAGGCGCGGAGCACTGACATCCCGTTCGCCGCCCGGCGGTGCGAACGGGCGCGCGCAGGCGAGGGGCCCGCTGGCAAGGAGGCACAGCAGCGCGGCCGCGCGCATCCTCAACCGAAGCCGCGCAGCTTCGCGTCCAGGCGGTCACGCTGGTCCCGCAGGCTGTCGGCCTTTTCCCGCTCCTTCGCGACGATGTCCGCCGGTGCGCGCGAGGCGAACTTCTCACTTCCGAGCCGTGCCTCCGTGGCACGGAGCTGACCTTCGATGCGGTCGCGTTCCCTGCCCAGCCGCTGTTTCTCCTGCTCCACGTCGATCACGCCCGCCAGCGGCAGGAACAGGTCGGTGCCGCCGCGCAGCACCGCGTGCGCACCCATGCCGTCCGCGCCGCCGTTCACCGTCACGTCGTTCACACGCGCCATCCGGCGCAGTGCACGCTCCTCGACGCTCAACGCCTCGCGCAGCGCAGGTGCGGGATTGGTGAGGTGCACAGGTACGTGCGAGCCGGCCGGCACGTTGTACTCCGAGCGCAGCGTACGCACTGCACCGATGAGCTCCATCAGTGCGTCCATCTGCGCTTCTGCATCCTCGTCACGCGGCCCCGCTGCCGGCCACGTTCCGACGACCAGTGACTCCTCGCGATCGACACCGGCGGGCACCGGCAGCCGGAGCCACAGCGCTTCAGTGATGTAGGGCATGATCGGGTGCAGCAGGCGCAGCGCACCGTCCAGCACGTGCACGAGCGTCGCCTTGGCAGCAGCCCGGCTCGAGGCCGCTGCGTCCGCCTGCATCCGGGGCTTGATCAGCTCGAGGTACCAGTCCGCGAGCTCGCCCCAGAAGAAATGGTACGCGCTCTCGGCCGCCTCGTGGAAGCGGAACGCTTCGAGCTGGCGCGTCACATCCTCCGTCGCGGCGGCCAGCCGCGAGAGGATCCAGCGATCGGCCGTCTCCAGGTCCGGGCGCACGGCATCCAGAGTCAGAACGGGCTCATCACCGATGTTCATCAGCGCGAAGCGGCCGGCATTCCAGATCTTGTTCGAGAAGTTGCGGCCCGGGCTGAACGTGGCGTCCAGGTTGTCGGGGTCCATGTACACGTCGGTGCCGAAGCCCACACTCGCGATGACGGTGTAGCGAAGGGCGTCCGCGCCGTAGAGTTGTACGACCTCGAGCGGATCGATGCCGTTGCCGAGCGACTTGGACATCTTGCGGCCCTGCGTGTCGCGCACAGTACCGGTCAGATAGACATCACTGAACGGTGCATCCCCCTTGAACTCGTAGCCGGCCATGATCATGCGCGCGACCCAGAAGAACAGGATCTCGGGTGCCGTCACGAGCGTCTGCGTCGGATAGAATGCGCGCAGATCGTTCGTCTCGTCCGGCCAGCCGAGCGTCGACAGGGGCCACAGCCATGATGAGAACCACGTGTCGAGGACATCGGGGTCCTGCTCAATGGCCGTACTGCCGCATTCCGCGCACGCCGCAGGGTCCGTCCGCGGCGCCATCACGTGGCCGCAGCCATCCGCGCGACAATACCACACGGGTATGCGATGCCCCCACCACAGCTGCCGCGAGATCGTCCAGTCGCGGATGTTCTCCAGCCAGTGCTCGTACACCTTCGTCCAGCGGTCCGGCGTGAAGCGCACGCGACCGTTGCGCGCGGCGGCGAGTGCGGGCTCGGCGAGCGGCTTCATTCGCACGAACCACTGTTCGGAGAGCCGCGGCTCGACGATCGTGTCGCATCGATAGCAATGCGGAACGGAATGCGTGTGGTCCTCGATCCGCTCGATGAGGTCCAGCTCCCCGAGAGCAGCAACGATCCGGCGGCGCGCCTCGAAGCGATCGAGGCCGCGGAACGCCGCCGGGACGTCGTCACTCATGTGCGCATCCGGCGTCAGCACGTCGAGTGATGGGATGTCGTGTCGTTTCGCGAGCTCGAAGTCGTTCGGGTCGTGCGCCGGAGTGATCTTCACGGCGCCCGAGCCGAACTCCGGATCGACATAGTCATCGGCGACGACCGGCAGTTCGCGCTCCACGAGCGGTAGCAGAAGACGTCCACCGATCAGGGCGCTGTAGCGTTCGTCCTCCGGGTGCACGGCGACGGCCGTATCGCCTAGCATCGTTTCGGGCCGCGTGGTCGCCACCACGACATAGGCGCGGCCATCCGGGAGCGTAGCCGCACCCACGGGCGCGCGGCCCACGACCGGATAGCGAATGTGATACAGGCGACCCTGCGTCTCAGCGGGCTCCGCCTCTTCGTCCGACAGGGCGGTCAGGCAGCGCGGGCACCAGTTGATGATGTACTTGCCCCTGTAGATCAGGCCCTTCGCGAACAGCCGCACGAACGACTCACGAACGGCTCGCGACAGGTCGGGTTCGAGCGTGAATCGCGTGCGCGTCCAGTCGCACGAACAGCCGATCGCCCTGAGCTGTTCGAGGATCGTGGAGCCGGTCTCATCCACGAACTTCCACACCCGCTCGACGAACGCCTCCCGGCCGACGTCATAGCGCGTCTTCCCCTCCGCAGCCAGCTGACGCTCGACGACGTTCTGTGTTGCGATGCCGGCGTGATCGGTGCCGGGCAGGTAGAGCGCCTCGCGCCCCTGCATCCGCCGCCAGCGGATCAGCACATCCTGGATCGTATTGTTCAGGCCGTGCCCCATGTGGAGCACAGCCGTCACGTTCGGCGGCGGGATGACGATGACGTACGGGTCGGCGCCACCGTGCAGTACCTGGTCAGCCCTTGCATGGAAGTAGCCGCGCTCTTCCCACTGGTGGTAGAGCGCGGCCTCGATTTGTGCAGGATCGTACTGGGACGAAAGCGGCTCCGACATTCACTCACTCGCGCAAAGGATATTCTATCAGGTTAGCGTGGCCTGATCGGCTCCGTCAACCGCGCGCGTATATGAGATTTGCCTCCCGGCGAGTGCGGCGTACCGCCCTGTCGTCGGATCGCTATCGATCGATGTCGTGATCGCCGTTCAGGCCATCGGCGATGTCCGATGCGCTGACTTCGAGGTCCCGGGTAATCCGCTTCAACGTATCGTCATTGCGATCCGGATCCGTCTCCGGCGACTGCCTGCGCCGGCCTGTGCCCACCCGAACGCCGTACCACTGCTTCTCCTGCGTGGCCGGCTCGCCGCGTGCCCGTCGGCTCCGGTTCATTGCGAGCTGCTGCTCCAGTGCGCCGGTATCCAGTCGGTTGACCACGGTGCGAACACCCGGAAGCGCGTGCAGCAGCCGGGCGGCGCGCTGGGCGATCTCATGTGTCGGGACGATGCCCGTGAGCTCGATCATGCCGGACGCAGTAGCCGCGACATCGATCTCACAGCCCGATGTCAGAGGGTCACGCCTCAGGGCTTCCACGGCGGCCTCCTCGAGGGAATCGATGCGGGAGGGCGGCGTGGGCCGGCCCCGGCGCAGACGCCTGAGTACGACGAGAGAAATGGCGGATGCACCGGCCGCAGCACCTGCAGCCAATAGCCAGGCGGACACGCCCTCCTGCCTTCGATCGTACATAAACCCTCCTGCTGGAATCATTTATGGCTCGTGTTACGACCTACTGCGAGTGCAAGTCGCAGACCATACGTCACCGTCCGCCTTGCGTGCGTACGCGTACTTGCCCTAAATTTCAAGTACTCCCCGGACAACTCGAGTTTTACGGATACCGACGAAGGCGGCGGTTATCGACGCGTTCATGTCGTTCCCGGGCGGACTTGCGTCCGTACTGATGTCAGACGGCACACTCGCTGCCGTAGCCGCAGCCATGCTCGTGGTGCTGCTGCGGCCGCGGCTGCGCACACGTGCACATCCGGACATGAAGCCGGAGATGCTTGCGGCGCGGACGTCCGGCAGCACGGTGTTCTGCTACCTGGGAGACGACGGAGTCATCACATCCGTCACACCGAACGCGCGTCAGATTCTGGGCGAGGCATGCGACCGCGCCGCGGAACTGGGACTCACGCTTGCCGAACTCATTCAGCCGGATGACCGGGACGCACTGAACGACTGGCTGGGCCGCGCCCGGTTGACGGAACCGCCACCGCCGTACGTGCTGCCGACGCGGGGGCCGAACGCGGATCGCAGATGGCTTCAGCTGGTTACGCCGGGCCGTGTGAACGTGGGTGGTCGCAAGTCGATCATGATCGAGATACGAGAGATCTCCCAGCAGGCCGAGCAGCAGAACCACATGCGGCTGCTGGCGCACGCGCTCGATGCCGGCACGGATGCGGGCTACATCACCGACCTGGACGGTCGCATCACCTACGTGAACGCCGCTTTCGAGCGGCTATTCGGATACCGGCTGGCAGAAATCGTGGGCCGGCCGGTGTCGCTGCTCTCCTCGGGTTATCACCGCCCGGACTTCTTCTCGGGCATGTGGCAGACGCTGTCGAGCGGCGAGCCGTACACCGGCGAGGTATTGAATCGTCGATCGGACGGTGCGCTGTGCACGGTGGACCTGACGATCACCCGACTGCCCGGCGATGCGCATGTGCCGGCGAGCTTTGTTGCCGTGGCGCGAGACATCACGGGGCGGAGGCGGGTGGAGCAGGAGGTCGAGGACCTCGTGTTCTACGACCCGTTGACCGGCCTCGCGAATCTCCGGCTGCTGCGTGAGCGGGCCCGTCAGATTCTCGCACTGGTCCGCCGCCACGGCAGCAAAGCCGCTCTGCTGCACATCGATCTGGCGCACCTGCACGGGGTCAACGCGCAATACGGACGCGTGGTCGGAGATGACCTGCTCCGCACCGTGGCGGACCGGCTGAAGCAGGGCTTGCGGGAGAGCGATACGCTGGCGCGGCTGGGCGGCGACGAATTCCTCGTGCTGCTGAGTGATGCGAGCGACGAGCCGGCGATCGCGCGTGTAGTGCAGCGGCTGCACCAGTCGATCTCGAAACCGTTTACGCTGAAGGACCGTGCGATCGATGTCAGTTGCAGCATCGGTGTCACGCTGTATCCGCAGGACGCGAGTTCCTTCGAGGAATTGATGACGACGGCGGAGGCCGCGCTGCGCCGTGCGGAGCAGGCAGGCTCCGGGTTCGAGTTCTTCGAGCAGAGCGTGAGTGCAGCCAGTCACGACCGCATCAATCTGGAAGATGACCTCCACTGGGCGTGGGAGCACGACCAGTTCGTGCTGCACTATCAACCGATCATCGGCACGGACGGCCAGGTCGTGGGTGCGGAAGCGCTCACGCGCAACGAGATCATTGGCGTCGAGGCACTCGCGCGCTGGCCGCACCTGGAGCGCGGCCTGCTCGAGCCCGCGCATTTCATTCCGCTCGCAGAGCGAACGGGCCGTATCCTGTCCCTGGACCGCTGGGCGATCACAACCGCGGCACGGCAGGCTGTGAAGTGGCAGGAGAGCGGGTGGACCGGCTGGGTATCGGTGAATCTGTCCGCGCGCTCGCTTCAGGATTCAGAACTGCCCGAGTATGTCGATCGAACGCTGCGCGCGCACGGTCTCGAAGGGCGACGTTTCGTGGTGGAGATCACGGAGAGCGCCGCCATGCGCGATACGGCACAGACAGCGCGGGTGCTGGGAGATCTGCGCAAGCTCGGCGTGATGATCGCGCTCGACGATTTCGGCGTCGGCCATTCATCACTCGCGTATCTGAAGTTGTTCCCGGTCGATCTGCTGAAGCTCGACCGCTGCTTCATCGCCGGGATCGGTACTGACCCCCGGGGGGAGCAGCTTCTGGAGATCATGATCTCGCTCGCGCACCGCATCGGCGCGAAGGTCATCGCCGAGGGCGTCGAAGAAACGGCGCAGAAGGAGTGGCTGTTGCGCGCGGGCTGTGACTATGTGCAGGGGTATCTGATCGGCAGGCCTGCCCCGCCGGAGACCATGCCGGGCCTGGGCACGAGCGCAGCGGACTGAGCTGGTGTTGACTAGTTGCCTCGCGTGCTGGCGCCCGTACCGGCGGTGTCGGCACGCGCGGGAGTCGCCGGCGGCGGGGGCGCTGCAACGCCACTGCGCGCCGCTCGTTCCCTGTCCATCCGGTCCTCGATAGCCCGCACCCGGTCCTTGAACGTTTCACGCGCTTCCTCACGGACCGCCTGATCCTGCAGCTCGTTCCACGTGCGCACGCGCCCCGCGAACTCCTCACGTCGGCCGGGAGCGACAGCGAACTGCGAATTGCCGAGCGGTATCGTGATGCTGCCGAGATGGATGCCTCCGGGTGACACGCCCCAGCGCCCGCCGTCCGCGTCGGTGACGGTCCAGTCCGTGGACCGCGCCAGCGCAGCCGCTTCCGCGGCGACCGAATCGTTGTACTCACCCAGCTGTGAGGCGATGCGTCGCTCGACCAGATCCTGCGGCGTCAACTCATCCAGCAGGATCTCTTCGCTGGGAGGGCGCCACACCTGCGGAGTCGTCAGATGGTAGCGCAGCCGATCACGCACGGACCGGGGATCAACCGGCTCGACCGCCGCGCGCTCTCCCGCAGACTCCTCGCCGGCGGCAGGCGTGACCGGCGCCACAGGACGAACAGGTTGCGCCCGGAGCGGTGCGCGCTCCAGGATCTGCACTTCGATGGGTACCGGATCACCCGCGACCTCCACGATGTCGTAGGCCTGCATGGCCGGCGCGACATGGATGATCCGGGACGGTGCGCTCGACACGCGGGGCTCGACCTGCATCTCGAAGGAAATGCCGAGCAGGATGAGTGCGTGCACGAGGACGGACGTAATGGACGCCGGGATCCACAGCCCCTTGTGACCACGCCGATCACGGCGTGCCGCAGGTGGGGTCCCTGGCAGCCCATTGACCTCATTCATGACCGTAGTAACCCGCCCTGGAAAGGCTGTTCCGTCATAGCAGCGCTCCCAGTCGCAGCGCAGCCTCGCGCAACCGCTCCACCGGCTGGGTCAGCGCCGCGCGGAAGAACCCCTCGCCACCTGCCCCCAGTGCAGCACCCGGCATGATCACCACACCCTGCTCCATCAGCGCGCGGCGGGCGAACTCCTCCGACCCGCCGCCCGGCACCGGCACCCACAGGTACATCGTCGCTGCCGGGGATGGCGCCGCTATCCCTGCCTCACCGAGAGCCGTGACGAGCGCGTCCCGCCGGGCACTGAACTCGGCCACGTTGCCGGGCACCCAGTCATCCCACGCCTCCAGAGCGGCCGCGGCGGCCGCCTGCACGGGGAGGAACTGGCCGGTATCGACGAACGATTTCACGCGCGACAGCGCTGCGATGGCGTCCCCTCCGCCGGCCGCCCAGCCAATCCGCCAGCCCGTCATGTTGTACGTCTTCGAGAACGAATGGAACTCGACTGCGACATCCATTGCGCCGTCGATCTCGAAGATGCTCGGCGGACGGTAGCCGTCGAACGCGATCTCGCTGTAGGCGTTGTCATAGACGAGTATCGCCCCGTGCCGGCGACAGAAGTCGACCGCCTCAGCCAGGTACTCACGCGGTGCGATGGCCGCGGTCGGATTGTTCGGATAGTTCAGGTAAACGATGCGCGTGCGACCGGCCACGTCGGCCGGGATCTCGTCGAACGGAATCAGAAACCGATTCTCCGGGCGCAGCGGTACCGGATGCGGCTCCCCGCCGGCCAGCAGCGTGCCGCCGAGATAGGGCAGGTAGCCGGGATCCGGCAGTACCGTGACATCGCCCGCGCCGACGTACGCGAACGCGATGTGCGCGATGCCCTCCTTGGAGCCGATCAGCGGCAGGATCTCGCGCCAGGGATCCAGCTTCACATCGAAGCGCTTCCGCATCCATGCGCTGACCGCTTCACGGAAAGCGGGCAGGCCGAGCTGGAACGGGTAGCGACTCATCTGCCGCTGAGCCGCTGCCTCACTCAGAGCGGCAACCGCAGCCGGCGGCGGTGCCAGATCCGCGTCGCCGGCGCCGAGATCGATGACATCCACGCCCTGCGCGATCAGGTCGCGCTTGATCTGCGGGACATCGGCGAGGGGGTACGCCGGGAAGTTGGAGAACCGACCTGCAAGCTGGATCATCTTTCGCTCGAGCGTGCTCATCGTGTTGCGGCCTCGACAGGGTTGCTGATGCGTCCCAGGCCCGGAATTTCGATCTCCACCACGTCACCGGGCGCCAGCGGGCCGACGCCCTCCGGCGTACCGGTCGCAATGATGTCGCCCGCTTCGAGCGTCATGATGCGGCTGACGTACGCAATGATCTCCGGTATGCCGAAGATCATGTCCGCGGCGCGGCCGTGCTGCCGGATTGAACCGTTCACCCGGCCCGTGATCTCCAGCTCCCTCCAGTCCGCGTGGGCGACGGGCGAGCCCGCGGGGCAGAACGTATCGAAGCCCTTCGCACGGGCGAACTGCACATCGAGCTTCTGAAGATCGCGCGCGGTGACGTCGTTCAGCGGGAGGAACCCGGCGACGCACTGCATCGCCTCGGCCGCTGACACGTGCCGGCTGCGGCGTCCGAGCAGGATACCGATTTCCGCCTCGTGCTCCACACGCTGCGATTCCGGCGGCAGCACGATCGCATCACCATCGCCGATCAGCGACGATGGCGGTTTCAGGAACAGCAGCGGTCGCTCGGGAACGGCGTTGCCGAGCTCGCGCGCATGGGCGGCGTAGTTGCGCCCGACGCAGACGATCTTGCTGGGACGCAGCGGTAGTGAGAGGGCCATGCACCGAGTCTACGCAGCGAGGGCCGCTCTCGCCAGCGATGGACGCTGCCACCCGAACGGTCATGTCGAGATTCGTCGTCGGCTGCACCTGCGACGCCAGCCCTCAGTTCGCCATCGGGATCGGCTGAACCGGGGTCGACCGCTCGGCACCCTCTCGCCCGTAGAACAGGCGGAGCTGCTCGCGCAGTTCCTGCCATGGCCCCGTGACGAGCGGGGCGGGCGGCAGCGATGACAGGAAGTACTTCCCGTAGCCCTTCGACAGCAGACGTGGATCGAGGATGACGATGGCGCCGTGGTCCGTGCGTGTGCGCACGAGCCGGCCGAAGCCCTGTTTCAGGCGGAGCGCGGCGTGCGGCAGCATGTAGTCGTGGAAGCTGTTGCCGCCGATGCTGTCGATCGCCTCGATGCGGGCAGCGGTCAGCGGTTCGGACGGCACCTTGAACGGCAGCTTCGTGATGATCAGTCCGCGCAGCGGATCGCCGGGCACATCGACGCCCTCCCAGAACGACGCCACACCAAGCAGGATGCCGCGTTGCGAATCCGTGAACCGCTGAAGCAGTGAGGCGCGGGGCGCCTCACCCTGCACGAACAGCGGCCAGCGGGATGCGACGCCGCGCCGGTGCAGCTCGGCTGCGACCGCGCGCAGCGCACTGTACGACGTGAACAGCACGAAGAGGCCGCCGTCCGTCAGGCGTGCGTGGTCCTCGGTGATGGCGGCCACCGCCGCGCCGTAGCGCTGCGGGTGCATCCTCGCGTCCGGCGCATCGGTCGGCACCGCGAGGATGGTTTGACGCTCGAAGTCGAAGGGCGACGGATGCACGGACTCCGTGGCGCGCACGCCGCCGTCGATGCCGAGGCGGCCGCGCAGGAACTGGAAGCCATCCCGGGTGGTGAGAGTCGCCGACGTGAGCACTGTCGTATGCACTCGGTCGAACAGCGACTCGCGCATGAGATGCGCCAGGTCGATCGGCGCTGCATTGGCCGCGATGTTGCGCATCCGGCTGCCTTCCTCCCTGCCCCGCCGCTCGAGCCAGCGCACCAGCGGAATGGGCTCCTGTGCGGGCACGAGCGCAGTGCGCAGGGCTGCGGCGGACATGTCGATGCGGTTCTGCAGCCCGCCCATCTCGACCAGCAGTTCCGCGAGCAGGTCCGACCACTTCTCGTCGGTGTCCACTATCGCACGCACGCGGGCGAGACCGCGACCAATTGCGTCGAGTACGATCAGCAGGTCATC
>JAGTUV010000241.1 GCA_018224305.1 Gemmatimonadota bacterium | reverse complement strand
GTCGTGTCCGTTTCGCCGAGCGACTGAATGTCGTCCAGGCTCAGTTCCGCCGGGCGGCCGACGAGTCCGCCGATGCTCAGTCGCCACTCGTCCGCATCGATGCGCGGCACGGCGAAGTTCGAGCGCACGAAGAAGGACTCGAGCGGCGTCACCGGCTCCGCCAGCACGCGCAGCGGCGTCTCCGCGTTGAACGGGTCGTCCTGGACGACGTGCAGCGGTCCGGTATCGGCGGTCATGTCAGCTCCGAAGGCATCTCAGACGCCGACGGAGTACAGGCGGCGAAGTCATGGTAGGCTCCGAAGGCAACTCAGGTGAAATCATGCCGGGATCGTACGGCCGTCGCTCACGTCCGGCAACGAGCCATGTGACCCGCGCGGCTAACGGATCGTCTACTACAGGGTACCGGTAAACACCGGTCGATACTCCGCACGCGCCAGCTCCCTACAGCACAGGCGGTTGCACAAATGGCAGTCCTGAACCCGGGCGCCCTCAACGACCCCGGACGACTCGCCGCATTGCGCCGGCTCGGGCTCGATAATGGCGACACGACTGCGTTCGACCGCCTCGCGCGCCTCGCCGCAGAATACCTTCAGGTACCCCAGGCCATGGTCTCCATCGTCGAGGACGAGCGCCAGGTCTTCGCCGGCCTCGCGGTCTCCGGCCAGAGCGATCCGCCGTACGCCGCACGTGACGCGCCGATCCGCTACTCGTACTGCCAGTATGTCGTGGACCGCGGCCAGCCGCTGATCGTCAGCGATGCCCGGCAGGATCCCATGCTCTGCACGCATCCCGCGCTCCTCGAACTGGGTGCCGTCTGCTACATCGGTGTGCCGATCGCGCTCCCGGATGGTCACGTGCTCGGCTCATTCTGCGCCGTGGACACGGAGCCGCGGCAATGGACCGACGCACAGGTCGCGTTTCTGACCGACCTCACCGCGTCGGTCGTGACCGAGATCGAGTTGCGCCATGAGCTGGATCAGCGAGCAGAGCTCGAGGCGAGACACGCTGCCGCTGAGGCCCACTACCGCCGCCTCGCGACTGGCATCCCGCAGGGCGTCTATGTCCTGAACGCCGAAGGCCGCTTTACCGAGGTGAACGAGAGCGCGGAACGCATCCTGGAACGCAGCGCCGACGAACTGATCGGGCAGACGCTCGGGCTCGTCATCTCGGAGCGCAACGAGCGACCCGTCGGGCAGATTTTCCATGAAGTGATCTCCGGCAAGTCGGATGATGTCGAGTTCGAGACGTGGATCACGCGACCGTCCGGCGAAGATCGACTGCTCCTCGTCACGGCGAGTGCGATCGATGGCGATGGCCGCATCACGGGACTGCACGGCATTGCACGCGACATTACCGATGAACGCGCGGCGGAGGCTGCGGTGCGCGAGAGCGAGCTGCGGTTACGCCAGATCCTCGATGCACTGCCGATCGGTGCCGTGCTCGCGGAGCCGCCCGGCCGCCTCGTCTGGCACAACCCTGCCGCCGACCGCATCTGGGGCGGACTTCAGCCGGCGAGTCCGGAGGCATATGAACACTACCGCGGCTACGAGTCGGAGACGGGCCGCGAAATCGAGCCGAAGGAGTGGCCGCTGGCGCGTGCGCTATTGGGGGAAGTGGTCGAAGGCGTTCTGCTGGACATCGACACGTTCGATGGACGTCGCTGTACCACGCTGAACTCGGCCGTGCCCTTGCACAGCGAGACAGGCGAGATCACTGCCGCCATAGCGATAATGGAGGACGTGACCGACGCACGTGCGCACGATGCCGAGCAGCGTCTCCTCGCCGCCGCGCTCGAGGGACTGAGCGAAGGCATCTGCCTCGTCACGCCCGAGGGTGTGATCATCTACGCGAACGAGACGTTCACGACCGTGCTCGGTATTGATCCCGACCGCGTTCCCGGCGTGCGCTTCGCCGACTTCGCCGACAGCCCCGAGGTCGAGGCGGAGCAGCAGGACCATCTCCGCCTCGCCATGGAGAATGGCCGCTGGAGCGGGCGCGTGCGCCGGCCTCGACTGAGCGACGGTGTGGAGATTCCGATCGACCTCGTGCTCGGCCGCGTCGAACACGACGGCGACACGCGACTCCTGTTCGGCATCGCGCAGGACGCCACCGTCGAGATCGAGCGCGAGCAGCACCTCCGCCGTGCGGAACGGCTCGCCAG
Organism: Gemmatimonadota bacterium; assembly: GCA_018224305.1. GTDB lineage: Bacteria > Gemmatimonadota > Gemmatimonadetes > Longimicrobiales > RSA9 > SH-MAG3. The sequence goes on along the minus strand of JAGTUV010000241.1, from coordinate 367 downwards.
TGTCGGCACAATGATCGGCGGCGTCGCGCACGAACTGAACAACCCGCTCCAGGCGATACTCAACTACGCGCAGCTCCTGCTCCTCGACGAGCGCAGCCCGGAGGACCGCGACGCGCTCGGCACCATGGAGCGCGAGGCGCAGCGCATGGCCAAGATCGTCGCCGACCTCAAGCAGATCGCGCGCAGCACACAGGAGGTCTCCGACACCAGCGCCAGCGCGGACCTGAACGATGTCGTGCGTCACGTGATGACGGTGCAGGAATACAGCCTGCGCACATCGAACATCGAAGTGCGTCTCGACCTGGGCACCGATCTGCCGCCGATCCTCGTCGATCGCGGTCAGCTCGAGCAGGTGCTCGTCAATCTC
>JAGTUV010000240.1 GCA_018224305.1 Gemmatimonadota bacterium | reverse complement strand
CGCAGCGCCGTCGCGACGCGGCCCGACACGCCCATGAACGGACACAGTCCGAGGAACAGCGCGAGCGTGAAGTTGTTCACGACCATCGCCGAGATCAGGATCCAGAACAGGTCGCTCATCGCTCACCTCCGGCGGCTACCGGCGCTGTCGCCGTGGTCCTGACGACCGCCTGGTGCGGCCAGCGTCGCGGCTGCGGCCGCCGCACGCCCTTCTGCGAGCGCCACGACAGCACGAGCAGCAGGATACCGAGAGTGAAGAAGCCGCCCGGAGGCAGGATCATGATGATCCACGGCTCGAAGCTGTCGCCCATCACGGGCATGCCCAGCAGCGTGCCGCTGCCGAGCAGCTCGCGCACACCGCTCATCAGCAGCATCGCGATCATGAACCCGGTGCCCGTCCCGATGGCGTCGAGTGCCGACCGGGCGACAGTGTTACGCGCAGAGAACGACTCCTGCCGGCCGAGAATCATGCAGTTCACGACGATCAGCGCGATGAACGCGCCCAGTGCCTTGTGGATATCGGGCACGATCGCGGCGAGCAGCAGGTCGGCGAGTGTAACGAACGTCGCGATGATCAGGATGTACGCGGTGATCCTGACCTCAGGCGGAATGAAGCTGCGCAGGCTCGATACGAGCACACTGGAGCCGAGCAGCACGAAGAACGTCGCGCCGCCCATCGCAATGCCGTTCGCGAGACTGTTCGTCACGGCGAGTGCAGGGCAGAGTCCGAGCATCTGCACCAGCACGGGATTCTCACGCCAGATTCCGCGCAGCAGGTCGTGCTGCGGCGTCGTCGCCCTCATTGCCCGCCTCCCACCTGCTGGAGCAGCGGCCGCATCTGCTCGATGCGACGGTTGATGGTGCCGATCACCACGCGCGACGAGATCGTCGCACCCGTGATGGTTTCCACCTCGCGCGGATCACCCGTCCCGCCGCCCGGCTTCGTCTGTATGAGCGGCACACCTGCGGCATCGAACTGCGCGACCCACACCGAGTCCTTCTCGATGAGGTCCCCGAGCCCGGGGGTCTCCTTGCTCTCCAGCACGCGCATGCCGAGCACCCGGTCGGCCGCGAGGTCATAGCCGAACATGATCCGGATGACGTCCTGGAAGCCCGGCTCGCCGGCCATCAGCGCGTAGCCGATCAGCCGGCCGTTGCCGTCATAGCCCGCCCACACGCGCTCGAGCTTCATCGTGTCCTGTCCCGCCGGCGGCGCGGTGACCAGCGCGCCGTCGTTCATGTAGAGTGTCACGGTGCTCGCAGGCCCCTGGAGCACTTCGTCGATCGTGGCCGCAATGACGCGCGCCTGGTTCGCCAGGATCCTCGGCTCCGCCCATTGATGCACCGTGACGATCAGCAGTCCCGCTATCGCACCGGCCACTGCGAGCGTGACGATCATTCGCCACGACGGCGTCGGCGGCTTACCTGCCGGCGCAGTCGGACCGCCGGCGGTCGCTTTGCCGGTGCCTCCCGGCGCGGCGTTCGAGTCGTGCAAATGGGTGGCGCTCATGCGCGGCTCCGTCGTCCGGGCGTGCCGAACACGCGTGGCCGTGTCCACCGGTTGATGAACGGAACCATCGCGTTCATCAGCAGGATCGCGTACATGACACCCTCCGGCAGACCACCCCATGCGCGGATCAGCACGACGAGCGCGCCGATGCCCGCGCCGAAGATCCAGGCGCCTGCACGCGTCACCGGTGATGTCACCATGTCGGTGGCCATGTAGACCGCCCCGAGCATGAGGCCGCCGGAGAACAGCATGAACAACGGGTCAGGATAGCGCGCACCGTCGATCATCCAGAGTGTGCCCGACAGCACGCCGGTGGTCGCGAGGATGCTGACCGGGATACGCCAGTCGAGATAGCGCTTCCAGGCGAGGTATCCGCCGCACAGGAGAATGAGCAGGGCGGATGTCTCGCCGAGCGAGCCGCCCGTGTTGCCGATCAGCAGCGGCCACAGGTCGGTGCCCGTCTGCTCGAACTTCAGCAGGCCGAGCGGCGTCGCGGCCGTGACGACGTCCGGCGCGCTCGCACTCATCAGCGGCAGCGCGAAGTTGTCGCCGCGCAGCGCGAACAGTCCGCTGCCGCTCGTCGGCCACGTGGTGATGGCGATCGGAAACGCCGCCTGCAGGAACGCCCGCCCTACCAGTGCGGGATTGAACACGTTCTGTCCGAGCCCGCCGAAGATGACCTTGCCGAATCCGATCGCGACCACACCGCCCAGGAACGGCATCCAGAGCGGCATGCCGGCCGGCAGCACGAGCCCGAGCAGCAGGCCGGTGATCAGGGCGGACCCGTCGCGCAGAGTGTTGCGCGGACCGGTCACCCGCTCCGTCACGAGCGCGCCCGCAACCGCCGCTGCGATGACCAGCAGGGCACTGATCCCGAAGAACACAACGGACGCGGCCACGATCGGCATCAGCGAGATCACGACCGTCCACATGATGCGCATCGTCGAGTCCGCCGAGTGCACGTGCGGCGAGGCCGTCAGCTCGAGGCGCGGCGTCTCGGGATGGAATGGCGCGCTGTGGGCCGGCGCCGCACCGATGGGGACGTTCGACAGCGTGCTCATGCGACCTTCGGCTTCTGTCGGCGCAGCGCTGCCTTGCTGAGCGCGAACATCTGCGACAGCGGGATGCCCGAGGGACAGACGTACGAGCACGAGCCGCACAGCATGCAGTCGGCCAGATTCCACTGCTGCATCTCCTCGTACCGACCGAGCTGCGCCAGCGCCCCGAGATGCTGCGGCATGAGGAATACAGGACACGACTCCACGCACCGTCCGCACTTGATGCACGGCAGCGTCTCACGTGACGCGGTCTCCTCGTGCGTGAGCACGACAACGCCGGTGGTGCCCTTCGTCAGTGGTGTGTCGAGATCTGCCTGCACAGCCCCCATCATCGGCCCGCCGAACACGATCTCCGCCGCATCGGCGTTCAGGCCGCCGCAGAAATCGAGCACATCGCGCAGCCGCGTACCCACCGGCACGATCAGGTTGGAGGGCCGGACGACTCCCCGACCGGTCACCGTGACGATCCGTTCGATGAGGGGCAGCCCCGTCTCGAACACCTCCGCGATGGCAGCGATCGTCCCGACATTCTGCACGATCGCACCGACATGCACCGGCAGTTTGCCCGAAGGCACTTCGCGGCCGGTCACGGCGTGGATCAGCATCTTCTCGGCGCCCTGCGGATACTTGACCGTCAGTGACCGCACGGTGATGTCCAGGTCGGCCGGTATCGTCGCGCGCAGCGCTTCGACCGCATCCGGCTTGTTCGACTCCACGCCGATTACCGCATGCTCGACGCCCAGCGCCTTCATCATGATGCGCGCTCCGAAATGCACGCGCTCCGGATACTCCACCATCACGCGGTGGTCACTCGTCAGGTACGGCTCGCACTCGGCGCCGTTCAGGATCAGTGTTTCGATCTTCGTGTCCTTCGGCGGCGCCAGCTTGACGTGCGCCGGGAACGCGGCACCGCCGAGCCCTACGACTCCCGCCTCCTGGACCGCGCGTGCGACCTCCTCGCCCACCAGAGACTCCCACTCCGGCACCATGCGCGGACGCGGCAGCTGCGCCGAATGACGCTCGACGGCGATGTGTACCGCCTCGACCATGCTGCCGTCCGGATGCGGACACCAGTCAATGCCCGTAACGATGCCGGCCGCGCTCGCGTGCATTGGCACGGACATGTAGCCGTCCGACGCCGCGACCTTGTCGCCACGCTCCACACGGTCACCTCGCGCGACGATCGGCACCGCAGGCTTGCCGGCGTGCTGGCGCAGCGGGAGTACTACCTCCTTCGGGAACGGCATGCGCCGCACCGGCAGTGAGGCCGTCAACTCCTTCCGCTCCGGCGGATGGACGCCGTGCCTGAACCCGTTGCTGCTCATGTGCTCATCATCAGTTGAACGGCTTCGCGCGTTCGATCCACTTCGCCAGGTCCTTCTCCTTCGGGTTGAGCGGCGTGCCCGGATGGATCAGAGCTGCCGGACACCGCTCTGCCGCCTGCACCAGTTGCGCGAACGTGCCCGCGCGCGCGTCCTTTATGTACGCCTGCTTGTTATCGTCATAGGCGAACATTTTGCCGTTCAGGTTCGTGCACTCATTGCACGTCGTGCAGCGGTCCGTGTCGATGTACGGCTCCATGGCCATGTCATCATCATCGTCCGCTGCGACCGTCGCGGGTGCCGCCGCGGTTGCGCTGTCCGCAACTGCCGTGGCCACGCCGCCAGTGGATGCGGACGTTGCCGACGCGGCGGGAGCACTGGCATCCAGCACGGCCGCGCCGCCGGCCGTCCCCTTCTGTCCCGCCGAGCCGTTTCCATCCGGCAGCACCGCAGCCAGCACGTCGGCTCCCACGGGCTCCACGCGCATCCGTCCCGCTTCGGCCACGATCTCGGCGATGGTGCGCCCCTCGTTGCCGCGTATGAGCGTCTCCGCCATCCGCCGCGCCACGACCCGGGGATACGTTTCCTTCAGTTCGGCGATCCGCCGCTCGTAATCGGCCGTCAGCGCCGCAATCCGTGCATCGAACTCGGTCTCCAGTGTCTGTGTGAGTGCGTCGCGAGCGCTCTCCGGCAGTGTCACGCCCGCCATGTCACGCAGCTGGCTCCACAGGAGCAGCCGGTCCAGGGCAAGGGTCACGATCTCCTGTGTGACACTGAGCCTGCGCAGACGCGTTTCGCGGTCAACCGCGTGCACGAACGGTGTCTTGCCCTCACGCTCGTCCTCGCCCAGCCGGAGGTACTCGTGGAACACGACCATATCCTCGTTCCACTGATCGGCCGGTACTTCGCGGAAGTGCTTCCGGAACCGCGCCTCCGTCGCCGCCCAGTCCGCAATGGTCAGCGGCAGCTCCATCTCGCGCGTCTCGCCGTCCTCCACGTAGCTGAGCCGGTACAGCGGCCACGGCTCGTCGATCGCAGGATTGCCCTCGAGTGACAGGCAGTCGGCCATGCTGCTGCCGGCGTCCGGATCGTACGTGAGGTATGGGAACGCCCTGCTCTCGAGCGCCAGCCGCGCACCGTGCGGCGCCCATTCGTCCGGCGTGCCGTGCTCGACCGGGCACGGTGTGTAGATGCTGAAGACCGCCGGCCGCCGTGAGTTCAGGCCGCGGATCACGCCCGCGATCAGATGTGTCGCTGACGCCTGCGACGTCTGGTGCACGAACACACCCCGGTGTGCGATCGCGATGAGCGCGAGTTCCTTGCGCACCTCGTTCTTGCCGTGCTCCACTGCGCCGTACGCCGACATGTCGGCGATCTGTCCCGTGAAGCCGCTCGTGCACGCCTGCCCGCCCGTGTTCGAGTACACCTGCGTGTCGAGCACCAGCACGCGGATCGGCTTGCCGGACGCCATCAGCCGCGACAGGTTCTGGAACCCGATGTCGAGCATTGCGCCATCACCGCCCACTGCCATCACGGGCGGGGCGAGCGCAAACTCGTCGTCATCGAACTTCTTCCAGTCGAACGCCTGGAACAGCTTCTCGTCGCGCGCCTCGTCGTACTCGCCCGTAGCGATCAACTCGGCACGCCGCACCGCGGTAAAGTTCTCCGCCATCTTCCGCATATGGCCCTCGAAGATGCCGATCGCCACGGATGGAGAGTCCTGGAAGAGATGGTTCACCCACGGGAACGGATACGGATTGTACGGATACGTGCTCGCCCACACCGATGAGCATCCCGTGCTGTTCGTTATGCCGACCGCAGCGCGGCCACGGCCGCTCGGGCCCTCCGTGTAACGCCAGCGAAGATCCTTCAGCGCCTGCAGCGAGCGCGCGATCCGCACCAGCTCCGGACGCTGCTCCGCCGACACCGGCAGGGACACCGCACCATCGCCGAGTGCCGCCTTCTCGACATCCAGCTCGCCGGTCAGCATCGAGTGCGCCTTCGCGTCGAGGCGGCCGATGAGGTCGTCCAGCCGCTCAATGAACCGCTGCACGCGCGGCTGCATCAGCGCCTCGATCGTCGACACCACGAGGTGGACCGCGGTCTTCTCGCCGCAGCCCATGCACGCGCCGTCGCCGCCGACCATCGACATGTAGTTCTTCTTCTTCAGCAGCAGCGATGGCAGCGCGCCGATGCCTTCATCCAGATTCCTGATATTGATGAACCGGTCATCGGTATCTGGCAGCTGCTGCCAGAACTCCCAGTTCTCGCGCAGCCGCTCGACCACCGGCTCATCCTGTTTGATGGTGATCAGTGCGCCTTCCGGGCAGACATCGACGCAGATGTTGCAGCCCTTGCACGTCTCGGGGTTGATGGTGACGGACAGCAGACCGCCCGTCCCCTTCTGCTTCGACTCGAGCATATCGTAGAACGGCGCCGTCTTCGCCACCGGGAACTGCGCGAGGATGGGCTGCACGGCCGCAAACTGCGTGTCCACCTCGGCGCGTCGCTCCGCGTCCCAGTCCATCTTCGCGGCGACGTTTGCGTACGCCGCGCTCACCGCGTCGCCGAAATTACTGAAGTCGACTGCGTCGACCACCTTGCGCGACTCCTTCGCGAGCGGCCGGGCGATCGAACGGATGCGCTCGATGGCATGGCCGCGCGCGGATGCCGACTT
>JAGTUV010000239.1 GCA_018224305.1 Gemmatimonadota bacterium | reverse complement strand
TACTTCTCCGCAATGTCGAGGCGGGCACGTGCCATCTCGCGCTGTGCGTTGTTGACGACGGCAGTGAAGAACGGCCAATCACTGTACAGCCGGCGCAGCATGCCCTCTCGTCCCGCGCGCAGTGCATCGGTGAGGGCGCAACCGACACCGTACCAGCCGGGGACGATGTAGCGCGTCTGTGTCCATGCAAACACCCAGGGTATGGCACGGAGGTCATCGAACGCCACTTCCGCAGCATTCTTCCGTGATACCGGCCGTGACGCGATCGGCAGGCGGCTGATCTGCTCGATCGGGGTGGCACCGATGTACCATGGCCAGAAGCTGTCCGCATCGATCAGCTCACGATATGCCTTCATCGATGCGGCAGCGATCTCATCCATCAGCGACCAGGCGTCTGCATCGCCTTCATCGTCATTGGCTACGGCGCGCGCGGCGTCCGCGCGTGCCGTAGCCAGCAGCTGCGCGCTGACGAGTTGCTCCGTATGACGATGCGCAAGCCCGGGCAGCGCGTACCGGAACGAGATCACCTCGCCCTGTTCCGTGACACGCAGCCTGCCGTTGTGCGCGGCGCGCGGCATGGCTGCAATGGCGAGGTTCGCACGACCGCCGCCGCGGCCGACTGTGCCGCCGCGGCCGTGGAACAGCCGGAAATCGACATCATGCTCACGGCACACCGTACCGAGCCTGGCCTGTGCGCGGTGCAGCGCCCAGTTGGCCATCCAGTACCCGCCGTCCTTGTTGCTGTCGGAATAGCCGAGCATGATCTCCTGGAAACCGTCGCGTGCTGCGAGCTGCATGCGATACGTCGCATTCGTGAACAGCTCAGCCATGCGTGTGTGGGCAGAGGCCAGGTCATCGATCGTCTCGAACAGCGGGACGAAGTCGAGTGCGCTGTCGAAGCCGCCATCGCGCGAGCGGAGCAGGCCGGCCTCCTTCGCGATGAGCATGGGCTCCAGCATGTCGCTCACACTGTGCGTCATGCTGACGATGTAGCTGCCAATGCAGTCGGGGTCCTGCATCCGGGCATCACGGATCAGGACGAACGTCTCGAGCATGTCGCGTGCGACGTCGGGCAGGTCGGTGCCGGGTGACAGCAGCGGCCGCGCGTTGTGAAGCTCGCGCTCCAGCAGCGCTGCACGTGCGGGTTCATCGAGGGAGGCGTAGTCGCTCTCGACCCCGGCTGCGGCGAGCAGTGCTGCGACGGTGTCCTCGTGGACGCGGCTGTGCTGACGCACGTCGAGCGCTGCCGTGCAGAAGCCGAACGTGCGGGCCAGCACCAGCATGCGGCCCAGCCGCCCGTGCCGGGCCAGCTCGCCGAATCCGCTCTCCGCCAGAGCGCTGCGGATGACCTCGAGGTCGGCGATGTATGCGCGCGCATCATATCGATCCTCAGCGTCATGGCCGGCCGCCGGATCGGTCTGCGCATCGACACCGGGGTCGAGAAGATGACGGAGGCGGTGCTCCATCGCGGTGATCAGCCGGCGGTACGGTTCGCGGCGATAGGCGTGCGCATCCGCCGGGTCATCCCCGAGCGCATTCAGGTGCTCGCGCAGCGCGGGCGGCAGAGTCGTGAGCCGCTCGGAGATGCTCAGCTCCTCACGCAGTTCATGCAGCTCATCCAGGTGCATTTCGAGCGCAGTCTGCCGGTAGCGGGCAAGCGCATGGCGGGTGATCGCGGGTGTCACGTTCGGGTTGCCATCCCGGTCCGAGCCGATCCATGAGCGCCAGCGCAGAAACACCGGTACGTCCACGACGCTGCCGTAGTGGTGCTCCAGCGCGCGTTCGACATCGCGATGGATGGCGGACGCGACATCACGAATGCTGCCGCGCAGGAAGTAGAGGCCCTGCTCGATCTCATCGGCTACGCCGGGCGGCTCGGCTCGCACGTCATCCGTTGCGACGAGCAGCGCGATCTCGCCATAGAGCGCGTCGCCGGTGGCCTCCACCTCATCGCGTGTGACGTCGGGACGACGCAGCAGCTCGAGCAGTTCCACGATGCGCCGCTGCTTCTGGAGGATCGAATGACGGCGGGCTTCCGTCGGGTGCGCGGTGAGCGTCGGCTGGATGTCGAGCCGCCGTATCAGGTCGACAACCGTCTCGAGCGGCAGGCCCTCGGCGTGCAGCCGGCCAACGGCCTCATCGATGGATTCAGGGCGCGTACCGGCCTGCGAGCGCTCGCGGTTGATGCGCAGGATCTCCCGCTTCTCCGCCTGGTTGACCAGGTGAAAGAATGCGCTGAACGCCTGCAGCAGCCAGCGCAGCGTTGCGTCATCGAGCTCGCCTATGCGGGATTCCGCTTCGCGTCGCGGCGCCTCGTCCTGTTCATGCAGTGCGCGCCGGCACAGGAGCCGCAGCTCCTCCACCAGATCGAGCATATCCGGTCCGGCCTGCCGCTCGATCACCTGACCGAGCAGCGCGCCCAGCAGATTGACATTCTCGCTGAGCGGCCTCGAGATGCCGGTTCCTTCGGCGGCCGTTTCGAGGCCGCGGATCTTCGTCATGGGTACTCTCCAGCAGAACACGGATCGGGTAGCGCCACCACGTCGGCCCTGACGTCTGCGAATGGCGTACCGCGGCGTGACGTATCATACTGTTCTCATGCGCATGATAACCGGGAGTACGATGTGGGCGGCGCTGCTGCTGGCACTGTCCGCCGGGGCGGCCTGGCCGCAGGTGCCGCAGCTGCCGGCCGCGGATACCACTGCCGTGGCCGAGACCAAACCGCCGGCAGAGCCCGAGGCCCTGCCGACCGCGCCGGTGGTGACCGCCCGGCTCAGCCAGCTCGGGGACTCCGCATCCACGGCTGAAGCCGCGATGGCACGGCTGGGCAATACCGCCGAGCTGGAAGCGGGAGTGCGCGATGCCGTGCGTCGCGCGGAGGAGCTTGCGGCTCTGGTCGAGGCCATGACGCGCACGAACTACGTGCGTCCCGAACGGGTCTCACGCCTGCGCGACCAGGTCCTGCTGGAGGACCAGCGGCTCGAAGACCTGCGCGCCCGCACGCTGGACCGCCTGGAGCAGCTCGGTCAGATGCAGGCGATGTGGAGCGATCGTCAGGATCTCTGGCAGAGCTGGCAGGAGGAGCTGAGTGACGATCCGGATTCATCCGTGGAGGAGGCGGATCTCCGGAGCGCCGTGGTCCGGATCGATTCCGTGCTCCAGCGCGGCGAGATGGCGCTCGAGCGGCTGGTCTCGGTGCAGCGGGAGATTCAGGAACTGCGTGCGGCCAATGAGCAGCTGCGCGGCCGTCTGGATGTCCTGCGGTCCCGGGGGCGGGCGGCGCTGCTGGAGCGTGAGCAGCCTCTGCTGTTCTCCGCTCAGCACCGTGCGGAGCTGGTGGAAGGCGGCTGGCGCGCGTGGAATCCAACCGCCGCGCTGCGACCGGAATCGTACCGCACGTTTGCACGTGATCATGCACTCATCCTGCTGTTCCATCTCCTGCTGGCGGTGGGAGTGGGCCTCGTCGGGCACTGGGTGCGTTCGACGGGCCGCGCGGCCGGCGACTGGTCGGGGCTGCTCGCGCACCCCTGGCTGCTCGGCGTATTCGCGAGCGTAGTCATCGCCCTCCAGCGTGTGCTGCTCGCGCCGCCCATCTGGGATGTGCTGCTCTGGTTCGTGTTCGGTGCGACTGCCGCGGCGCTCGCGCGCCGGCTGTTCGCCGCATTCTCGCTGCGCCTGACCGTCTACATATTTGCTGCGTTCTACCCGCTGTTCATCCTGTTCGAGGTGATGCAGCTGCCCGCGCCCGTTTTCCGCACAGCGCTCGCATTCAGCGCGGCCATGGCGCTGCCCGGTTTCGCCGTCATGGCCCACCGCCGTGCAGCCGTGGCCGCCGCGGAGGGCGTGAGCGATCCGCGCCGCATCTGGCCGCTCCGCATCGGGGCCGCCATGTGGGCGATTGTCCTCGGTGCCGTCATTATCGGCTACGATGCGCTCGGCCGCTGGGTCCTGCACGCCTCCGTGACGAGCGGCGCCGTGATCTTCGTCGCCGTCGTGCTGCTCGCGGTCATCCACGGTGCGGTGACGAGCCTGGTCGTGACTGATCCCGGTGTCAGGCGCCACCTGGCCCTGCGCGTTGCCGTCCGGCTGGCGCAGCGTCTCATATTCCTGGTGCAGGTCGTGACGGTGATCGCGGCCGTGCTGCTGCTGCTCGATGTATGGCAGATCACGGAGTCGCCTGTCGCAACCTGGCAGCGCATCATTGACACGGGGTTCGATGCCGGTCCCATCCGCATTACCGTGGGCAGGATCCTGCTCGGTATCCTGGTCGTCTACCTGGCCGTCCTCGTCTCGTGGCTGCTGCGCAACGTGGCGCAGGCGGAAGTATACGAGCGCTGGAACTTCGACCGCGGTGTCGGCGAAGCCATCAACAAGCTGCTCCACTACCTCCTCGTCATCATCGCGATCGTTGCCGCACTCGCTGTACTGGGCGTACAGCTGCGCAACTTCGCGATCATCGCCGGTGCGCTCGGCATCGGTATCGGCTTCGGTCTCCAGAACGTCGTCAGCAACTTCGTCAGCGGTCTCATCCTGCTGTTCGAACGGCCCGTCAGGGTGGGCGACACGGTGATTGTGGCGGATGAGTGGGGCACCATCACGAAGATCGGACTCCGCTCCACCATTATGGTAACGCTCGATCAGTCGGAGATGATCGTGCCGAACACCGATCTCGTGTCCGAGAAGGTCGTCAACTGGACTCTGACGAATCCGACCGCGCGCATCATCATGGAAGTCGGCGTCGCATACGGCACGGACATCCCGAAAGTGCTGCGCATCCTCACCGAGGCCAGCGTGGCGCACGACGCTACGCTCGAGGAGCCGCCCGCGCAGGCACTGTTCATGGGCTTCGGCGACAGCTCGCTCGACTTCGAGCTGCGCGTGTGGGTCCGCGAGATCCGCAACCGGCTCGAGGTGCGCAGCGTCATACTCACGGAGATTCAGCGCCGGTTCAATGAAGCCGGCATCGAGATCCCGTTCCCGCAGCGCGACCTGCATGTACGCTCGGTGGATCCTGCTGCGCTGCGCGCACTGAAGGCACCCGGTGAGGCCGGCGATTCCTGACTTCGCGATACCACCATGTCAGCGCGGTTCAAATCTTGCAATTTGAGACGCCATTCAATGACCAGAGGACGAATTCATGGCAGTGCAAGTCCATACCTGTGGGCGTCGCATCAGCGCGTTCAGCTTTTCATGTATCGTGCTGGCCGGCCTGTGCGCAGGGCCGATGGCAGCGCACGCGCAGTTGGCGAACGGCACGGCGCGGGACGGCGCCAGCGGCGTCCATGTCCTGGTCGGCGGCTTCGTTGGCCGGTTCGACCTGGATGGTGCCGGCCGCACCGACCTGTTCGGCGGACGCGCAGGCGTTGGATTCGGACAGATCGCGCAGGTTACCGGCTTCTACTGGCGCGGCTTCGATCGGTCGGCCGACAGCATCACCGCCGACAATGCATGGGGCGGCGAGTTGCAGTTCAATCTCAACGCCGGCTTCGGCCTCACGCCGTTCATCACGGGCGGCGTTGCCCGCGTGCACAATGACGGCTCCACGAACCAGACGGCGGCCATAGCCGGAGCCGGGCTGACGTTTCCGCTCGGCCCCGTGTTGCTGCATGCCGGTGCCCGCGACTACATGTTCGGTGTGACCGGCCTCGCCGGTGACGACAGTCCTGACGAAGTGACTCACAACTGGCTCTACAGTGCCGGCGTGAAGTTCGCGATCGGTGCGCGCCGTCGCAGGTCGGCGATTGTTGCCGCACCTCCGCCACCCGAACAGGCCGCACTGCGTGATGCGAACGCCCGACTCGCGGCCCTGCGCGACTCCCTGTACCTGGCCGCCAGCGCGACGGACCCTGCCGATACCGCTGCACTGCGCGCGCGCATGATCGCGATCGACAGTCTCGTCACGCAACGCAACTATCAGAGCGGTCGGAGCATCGAGATACCGATCCCGACCGAGGGCTCGATTACGCTGCGCTATGGCCCGGAGCGGCCGGCCGCTGCACAGCCCATCGTGGTGACCGCGCCCGGCACGGTACCGGTCGCCGATGTCGTGTCGCAGTCCGCGCTGTCGCCGCTGCCGGCCGCACCGGCAGGCGCGACGCTGGATGATCCCGCCACGCAGGCGTGGCTCAGGCAGGTCGTCGCCGCACAGGTTGCCGAACAGGTCGCCCGTCAGATGGCGAGCCGTCCTGCGGCTGCGCCGGCACTGACGCAGGCACAGCTCGACGCCATCTCGCAGCGCGTGCTGGACGGCGTCATTGCGTCGGTGGTGCCGCAGCTCGATGCAGCGCAGGCACGGCGCATGGCCGAACTGCGCGATGACCTGAGGGTCGCACTGACGGAGCAGCGGGCCGATTTCGCACGCACGGCTGCCGCCGGTGCCGCGTCGCGTCCTCCCGCAGCATCCGCGGGAGCGGTAATACCGCGTGCGGATGAGATACCGGCAGCGAACATCGTGGACCCTGGAATCGATGAAGCCGGGAGCGTGCGCGCTGCGGCGGATCGTGCACGGGCCGATGCCGCCATCGCAGCCACCCGCGCCGAAGCAGCTCAGCGCTCGGCGATCACGCGCACGGTATCCGAATATCCGCGGTTCCTTGCCGCAGCCGAAACGGACCGCGGCCCGGCCGCGGTGGTAGGTGACGCGGCATTCGAGAGCGGTATGGTGCTGGTGAGCAGTGCTGCACGTCCGGCAGTCGAGTCCATGGCCGACGTGCTGCGCGCGCATCCCGATCGTCGCATATACATCCAGGGTCACACGGATGGAGCGGGCGGTGAGCTGGAGAACCAGAGACTGTCGGAGCTGCGGGCGGAAGCCGTGCGCTCACTGCTCGTACAGGCCGGCATCGAGACCGACAGGCTGTTCGCGATAGGGTACGGCCAGGCACGTCCGATCGCGGACAATGCGACGCCGGGCGGCCGCGCGCTCAACCGGCGCGTGGAAATCGTCATAGGCGAGAGCCGCTCGGCAGCCGCACGCTGACAGAGAGATGAGATGCATATGAAGGAGATATCAATGCGACGACTGGTTCCGCTGCTCGCGGTCGTGACACTGTTCGCGTGTGGCGACGCGAGCGGGCCATCACGATCCGATGCGGCCGGCATCTACGTACTGGCCAGCCTCACGTTCGATCCGCAGGGGGTGCTTCCCGCTGTGGACATCCTGGCGAGGCTCGAAGGCGATCCGCCGCGACTGGTGCTGGCTCCCGCCGGCGAGGCGCAGCTCGTGTTCCAGGATCCGGACTCCGGCCTCATCATGACGACAAACGGAACGTACTCGACACCGCAGGGCGGCGTGCGCATCGACTTCGGGCAGAACGAGGCCTTTCGTGATGTGCTGCTTTCGCGACGGATGACGTTCGATGCGGCAGCGGACGGGGTGCTGACGTACGATGCACCTGCTCCTGACGGTATCTCGAGGGCACGTCTCATCGAGCTCGTGCCCGAGTTCGCCGGAGAGCAGCTGCTCGACCCGGTCCCGGGCCAGCTCATCGTCGTATTCACACGCAATCCCTAGGCGCATTTAATGATGCAGCGCACCGTACGTGCAGCACTCGCAATCACCGTCCTCGTCGCGGTTCCGGCCGCGCCCGCAAGCGCACAACGCGCTCCCGCGTTCGCAGGTGCGGAGCTGCGGGCGGGTATCGTGTTACCGGAACAGGCCGTGGCAGGCGCCGGCGTGATGGGAGAGGTGGACCTCGGATACCTGTGGCGCCCGGAGCTGCGCGTGATCGCAGGGCTCAGTCACTTCCGCGCGAACATCGATCGCGAGCCGGGCGATGACGAGGGATCGTTTGGCGCGACGGGTATATGGTTGAGCGGCCGCTACGACCTGTTCGTGCGCCAGACGACGGGCGCGTACGTCCGCGCGGGGCTGACTCTGCACAGCGTGAGCGCGGATGCCTGGGATTCCTCTGTCGATGCGCTGCTGTCCGGCACGAATGTCGGCGCTTCCATCGCGGCGGGTGCCCGGCGCAATCTGGACACCGCCGGTCGCATCAGCGGAACGCTCGAAGTGCGTCGCACATCGCTCAATAACATTGCCAACACCGCCGTCGAGATCGGCGTGCGGATGCTGATGCGCGGCGCGGCGGTCTACACGCCGGAAATCGTTGCACAGACGCCGGCACGACCGTTGTACGATCCGACGCCGGCGGAGCGGGCTACGCCGGATCCCGTCGAGCAGACGCCGGCCGGGACGGACACGACTGCACGCCGCATGGCAGCGGAGCGGCGGGCGGATATCGAGGCCGCAGCTGCGGCGCGCACGGCGGAACTGACAGCACAGCAGGCGCGCGATGCGACGCTGGAGGCACGGCGGGCGGAAGAAGCAGCCGCGGACCGCGCAGCGGCGGCCGAGGCTCTGCTTCGTCAGGGGCTGACCCGCTCGGCAGCGGCCATGGGCAGTGTGAGCGGCATGCGGGAGACGCCGGCCGCCTTCATCGTCACTCTGTCGGGGACCGCGTTCCCCAGCGGAGCGGGCACGCTATCGGCCGCTGCACGCGGCGAGTTGCGCGTGCTGGCCACCGTGCTCGCAGGCTATCCCGGCCACATTGTCAGCGTTGAAGGTCATACGGACGCAGTCG
Source organism: Gemmatimonadota bacterium (assembly GCA_018224305.1). Taxonomy (GTDB): domain Bacteria; phylum Gemmatimonadota; class Gemmatimonadetes; order Longimicrobiales; family RSA9; genus SH-MAG3. The sequence goes on along the minus strand of JAGTUV010000239.1, from coordinate 10,404 downwards.
GTAATGCCGCCGCCAATCAGGCGCTGTCGCTCGAGCGCGCGAATGCGGTGCGCGCCGCACTCATTGTCGAAGGGGTCGATCCGCTGTGGACCGGCGTGCGCGGATTCGGGGCGGCGCGGCCTGTCGCGTCCAACGATACTGCGGCAGGCCGTGCAGCGAACCGCCGGGTCGAGATTCACGTGATGAGGCAGCCGTGCGCGGTGCCACCCCGTCCCGGCACCGATGGCGGACCCGTCTGCCCGCCCGGCGGCCTGCGCTGACGGCCCACCAGGTCCGGCCGTTGAGCCGGGCTAGGTCCGGCCGTTGAGCCGGGCCAGCACCGCTTCCTCGATCGACGGCAGATACGCGGGGTCATCGGCGTATACCGTGACGTCGTAGCTGCGCTCCGACTCACCCTCGCCCAGGAGCCGCACGCGCGGCTCGCGGCTCGCGGACGCGAAGAACGCGTGCAGCGCAGCACTGCGAATGGCCGCGATGTCATCATGGGCTGAATCGTCGCGCGGCAACGTAATGGTGAATCGCAATGCGCCCGTGCCCTCGTGCGCCCCGCCGACCGTAACCGCTGCACGGCCGAGCCGGCTGTAGGGCACACGTACACGCTGACCCTCCACCGTCTCGATCTCCAGGGATCGCGCGCCGACCTCGAGGATGGTGCCGGCGACATCGTCCACGCGGATGATCCGTTCTTCCTCGAACCCATGGTCCGCGCGGAGCACGATGCCGGCAACGACGTCGCGGACCGCGAACCACGACGCAGCGAGCACGATCGCCGCTGATCCCGCGGCGACGACTGCGGCCGCGGCGGGACCGAATGTGAACACGGCTACACCCGTGAATATGGCGACGCCGAGCACGAGCTGCATGGACGGCAGCCAGCGGTTCGCGCTCGCCCGCGGGCGCGTGCCGAGCGGCAGCACGGCAATGCTCCAGCTCAGCATGCGGGTGCCAATCCAGACGAGGAGCGCGGCGGCGGCGATAGCGACTGCGCCGTTCAGTATGTCGGCCGTGCTCATTCGACCAGCTCCATTTCAGTGAAGTGACGCGCCACGAACGGTCGCACGAACGGGTTGATGACGAGTCCGTAGCGCGCATCCTCGGTGATGACGCGTGCGCGGCGCAGGTGGGCCAGCGGTTCTTCGAGACGGTCCCGGGCCGCTCCGCCGAGGCGGAGCAGCCGCTCCGCCGGCAGCGCCCGGTGCAGCACCAGCTGCACGAGCAGCAGCTTCTGCATCGAGTCCAGCCTGTCCAGCGGGTGAAGGTCCGGCGCCGCAGGGCGCGCCACCGTCAGTCGCTCGCCGTCGATCGAACGGATGTGCGATATCCAGCCGTGCAGCGCAGCGCCGATGTTGCCGCCGGAGTACTCGAACAGCCGGTGAAAGTAACGGGCGCGCGCGAGGTCCGTCAGCTTCTGCTCGTGCACGCCGCCGATCTCGTACGTGAGCCCGGTCGAGCCGTGCCGCAGTTGTATCACATCGCCAATCTCGCGTGCGGAGAACGGCCGGCACTCGATGACGGCGAGGAAGCGGCGGCGGATGGAGCGGACCCGGTCAATGAAGCGGAATGCGTGAGCGTCCGCCGTGACGACAAACATGCAGCGGTCGGCGTGCGTCTCCATCAGCTCGAATGCCAGGTCGAGCGCAGCGTAGCCGTCGTCGCTGCGCTCCCACCAGGCGTCCAGGTCTTCGAATACCACCACGCTGCCGGTCGTCACGATCGTAAGAGGGTCGCCCGTACCGTCAGGTACACCGATCACTTCGGCAATCCTGGCGAGCAGTGCAGCGGCGTCCGTCGTGCGTTCGCGCGGCGGCGTGATGCGGTGCACCGTCGCATCGGCGAAATGCTCCTCCACGAGCGCCTGTGCCAGCGCGGACTTGCCGGCGAATGGCTCTCCGGTGACCAGCAGTGGTCCCGCGAAGCCCATCCGGTACTGCTCCATGGCCCTGGCGGCCAGCCGGCGCTCTGCGGTCCAGCCGGTCCAGAAATCACGACTGAAGCCGGGCTTGCCCAGGAACAGCTGCCGGTAATGGTATGGCAGCCTCTCGAATATGCGTGGATCCGGTGAGACGGAAGCGACCAGATCGCGCAGCCCGCCCGATGCCGTTCGCGAGCGTTCTTCGAGTTCGCGCGTGAAGCGCACGGCCTCGCTGCGCTGATATAGCAGCCGCACGGTCTGTTCACCTGCGAAGCGCTGCACGCTGCGCCGCTGCTCCTCGAACCATGTGAGGGCGTCGCGACCATGGCGCGCGCGGATGTATTGCGGCAGGCGGCTGGTCTCACGCAGCAGGCGGTACGGCTCGAGACCCTCGACTGCATGATCGAGCTGCACGGCCGTGATGGTGGTCAACTCCTCGATCAGATCCTCGAGTTCCTCGAGCGCCGTGTCGATGCGACGCACGGCGCTGTCGAGCATGTGGCCACGGGCCGTGGCCGCGTCATCGTCGGCATCGGCATCGCGCAGCCGGAACGCGCTCAGCCGCACTGCGTCCTGCGCCGCGTCCGTGGCCCGCGCATACACATCGGGAACCCGCGAGAGCCGCTCCTGCAGCGGTCCGAGGAATTCCGCGTCCAGGTGGTAATCGACGAGAGGGCGCAGCGCGATCGAGACGACTTCGCGATCGTCCGTATAGCCATCGGCCAGTCGCGTCGCACTCGCAGGCGACAGCGCCTCGACCCGGTCCGGGAGTTCGACCGTCGCCTCGCGCAGCTCCGATTGCAGCTCCGCAGTCGCGTCCGCTGCATCGAACGTCGGCCAGTGCTCGAAGATGCGCGTGAACTCCGCGTCCGGGTTCCGCGTCGAATGCTCGATATACCGCGCCAGCGCGGTGCGCACGGCGCGCATGCGCGCGACGAGACCGTTCTGAATGTCGAGACGCATGCGCTCGCGCGCGCGGGAAACGATCGTGCCGACACGATTCGACAGTGCGAGCAGGGTCAGCTCGAGCTCGGCACCCGTAAGCAGCAAAGCCTGACTCTCCTGCCACACCGCCGGAAGCTCCCGTGCGCGCGCTGCCGCAGCTTCGGCCGAGCGCCGTTCGACTCCGGTCAGCCGCGCACGTCTGGCCACGTCCACCCGCTCCAGATCACGCGCCAGGCGATGCGCAACCTGACGGATCCCCCGGCGCGTGTTCGACCGTACGCTCTCGGCGTTCACCCGGTGCCGCGCCGTCATGCCCTCCGCCTCGCCGCGCAGGCGCGCACGCTCCGCTTCGGCCAGGTGCCGGAAGTCGGTACCGCTGTCGATTGCAGCGCCCACACCGTCCAGAGCATCGCGCGCTCCCGCGAGCAGTGTCTGGACATCACTCACGCCTGCCGCCGCGGCCGCGATGAAGTCGCGCTCCACTCGTTCCGCGGCAGGAATCACATCCGTCAGATGGTGCCGCACCAGATCGCGCAACGGCACACTGACGCGGACGGTCGGCCTGCGGAACGACAGGGCGCGGCGGAACAGCTTGAACGCACGCAGCCGACTGCTGTCATCATCCGCCGGCGCGAACATGGAGCGCGGCCGCTCGACGGTTATGGCAGGCTCGAACTCGTCCGGCAGGTCATCGAGCCGGCCCAGCATCCGGTGGCTGAAATCGTTGAGTGCCGATGCCTGCTGCGGAAGCACATGCTCGCGCTGCCATTCGAACAGCTGTTGCGAATGGAAGAGCAGGTCGCCGAACGTCTTGCGCAGCGCACGCGATGCCCGTGCATGCTCCTGCGGGCCGGTCGCCACTACCTCGCCCAGCGCGTCATCCACCAGCACGTGCGCGCGCTCGAGCAATTCCGTCGTACCGCTCCAGGCATCGCGCAGCGGTCCATCGACACACTCCTCCGCAATGCTCTCGAGCGCGGCGGCCGCACGCACGACCGACCCGGCCAGCGCACTGTCCGACGGCAGCCGCACGTCCGCCAGTGTGCGGGAGCGCGCCGCCCCACCACGCTCGACGCCAGCGGTCGCCGCGTACTCCTGCCCATCGCCGGCCGACCCTCGAGCCACGTTGCCTGGATCTTCCGGCTGCGATGCTGGCGCCGACAGCCTGCCGGCCGCGCGTGAGCGCCTCCTGCCAGCTGCCGTGAAGAATGACGACGGCAGCGTGAAGAGCGTGGAGCGCAGCCGCACACGAAGCGCATCCACCTTCCCGACATCGAGTACACGAGGCCTCACCGACAGCGGTGCGGCATCCAGTATCACCAGATCCGCGTCCGCGGATTCCTCCGCGATCACGTCCGCCTGCGTTCGTTTCCGATCGACATCGCGTACTACGTGCACCTCGGCGTCGACACGCATCTCCTCCAGCAGCTCCATCATGCGGCGCGTGACGCCGGTATCCGCCCCGCCGCCGGCAGCCGCGACCGTGAGCACGCGCACACGCGCGGTCTGCCACGTGTCGTTCGTCACCAGCGCACGCAGCAGCGAGAGCTGGAGAACCGCGTTCGCCGGCTCGCCCCACCACCACACGTCCACGCGTGGCTGGGCACCGGCCGGACGATCGGCTGCTGCCAGCAGCATCACGTTCTGGTCCAGTGCTCCCAGCGACTCCAGCAGTTCCGTGAACGCGGGGTTCGGCGATTCCGGCCACGGCACGAGCAACGCGTTCGGCTCGACTCCAGCAAAGCCGTGGTAGCGCGACATCGCTGCCACGCACTCGTACGCATCACTGCATTCCACGGTGCGCGCGAACACGCCGTACGCTTCACCGCCGCCGTTCCCATCCGCCGCCGGCCGCAGCAACGCACTGCGTTCCGAATGACCGGCCACCACGTCGATCGCCGTCAGGATGCCGCGCCGACCCGCCAGTTCACGAGCCAGCTCGAGCAGCGGTCCGCGCGGTGTGCCAGGCAGCGCGAACGCGAGCACATTCGGTCGCCAGTTCCGCCTGTGCCCGCCGCTGCGGTCGAGACGGTGAAGTGCCGCGCGTGCCACACCCGCCCAGAACCCGGACCACGCATCGCCCGTGTCGAGCTGCAGCTGCCTGCGCGTCAGGTAGAAGTACAGCCCGCCGAGGAGCAGCGTGGCGCCGATCATCGCCAGAAAATCCAGCTGGATCATCACGATGAGACACGCCAGTGCGCCGACGATAGGCACCATGCGCGAAACCTGGAACGACGGCCGGAAGTCCGGGCTCGCCCAGCTCTCGATGGCACACGCCAGATTGAGGAAGCCGTACGCGGTGATGAAGAACATCGACACCACTCGCGCAATCACATCCAGTTCACCGATCAGAATGCCGGCGGCGGCGAACAGGAACGTCAGCATCAGCGCGCGTCGCGGCTCGTTGTCACGCCCGTACCCGCGGCCGAAGAACGCCGGAGTGATGCGATCGACCGATACGGCCTGAAGAATCCGCGGGGCAGCCAGTATGCTGCCGAGCGCCGATGAGATCGTCGCGCCCCACACACCCGCAAGCACGAGCGGCGGCGCCAGTGCAATGTCCACCAGCACCTGCGGATTCGTCGCCAGCTGACGCGCGTCCACCGTGTAGGCGAGGAATGTGGAGAGCAACAGGTAGACGATGAGACCGAGCGCGATCGCTGCAATCGTACCCACGGGAATCGACCTCTTCGGATCCCGCAGATCACCCGACATCGACACGCCGGCTTCGAATCCCGTTACCGCGGGGAAGAAGATGCCGAACAGTACAATGAACGGCGCGGCCATCGGCAGCGGATCCAGCGCAGCGTCCGACAGCGTCGCCGGGCCCAGCTCGTGCCGACCCACGCCCAGTACGATGGACAGCAGCGACAGCGCGATCGCCGCCAGGATGAAGAACTGCGCACGCAACGCCAGCGACGTGCTCACCACCGTCACCACCGTCACCAGCACCAGCACGATCATGCCGGTCAGCCGGATTGCGTTCTTCGTTGCCTCCACACCCCAGAAGCCGAGGAAACTCTCCGCAAAGCCGATGATGTAGAGACTCACCGCGAACGACAGTCCGACGAACAGCGCGATCCCCAGCGTCCCGCCGATCGGCAGTCCCAGGCTTCGGCTCAGCATGTAGTACGTGCCGCCGCCCCGCACCTTCTTGTCCGTCGCGACCGACGCCACGCTCAGGCCCGTAGTCACCGAGATCACGTGTGCGATCAGCACGATACCGATCGCCGTCAGCAGGCCGGCCTGCCCCACGATCGACGGCAGGCGCAGGTACATGATCACGCCCAGAATCGTCAGAATCGACGGCGTGAATACACCGCTGAACGTGCCGAACTTGCGTGCGCCCGCCATCAGCGAACCCCCGGGTTGTGCCTCTCGTGCTGCGTCGCGCCGGTACAATAACGTGCGCCCGTCACGGCGTCATTCTACCGGAGGGCGTCCTTGCGTCGGGCAGCGTGTCGTCATAATTTGACTGACGGTCACAAAACAGAAGCGCAGTCACAGGAGCGGAACCCATGGGCATTGCCGAACGGAAGGAACGCGAGTTCGTACGGCGCGAGCGCGACATCCTCGACGCGGCGCTCGAGCTGTTCGGCAGCGCTGACTGGCAGGCCGTCACGGTGGAGCAGATCGCAGACCGGGCGGAGATCGGGAAGGGCACGGTTTACAAGCATTTCGCCAGCAAGGACGAGATCTATGCCCGGCTGGCGAGTGATTTTCACGGCCAGGCGCTGGACCGGCTGGAGCGCATCGACAGCGGCCTGCCCGTGCTTCAGCGTCTGCGGATGATCATCGCGATCTTCTGGGAGCAGCATCTGAGCGGACATCAGTACCAGCACCTCGTGCAGTACTGCGAGCGGGAGGATTTCAGGAAGTGCCTGCCGGCGGACTCACAGAAGCACATGGAAGCCCTGGACGCGCGGTTCCAGGCGGCGATCGATACGGTGCTCCGGGATGGTATCGAAGAGGGCATCCTGCCTGCGAAGCCGCGCGAGGCGCTGATTTTCGGCCCGATTGCAGCCCTCAACGGGGCCACGCGGATGGCGACGAGCTGCATGCCGTCGGGCGCTACGCCGGAGCAGTACCTGACCGAGCTGACCAACTTCATACTGGCCGGCATGCTCTATCAGGACTGGCTGGCGGAGGAGGGCCTGGACAGCGAAGTGGCGACGGAGCGTGCGCTGGCGGAGCTGCGGGAGATGGAGGCCGAACTGGAGGCCGATGGTGCGTGACCCGGCGCCGCCGGGCACCCGGATGCAAGACTGGAACAAAGACACGGGGTCGGCACGTAGTGGGTGGCAGTTGACGCCGGCGAGGTTGTTGGCGCGCGGTTCACATTGACGTGAGAGGCGGATTGAATGTTGAGAATGATCGTGCTCGCCCTGATCGCTGCGGCAGCTCTGGCTGACGCCGCGCCGGCGCAGGCACAGGACCCGGACGCGGCAGTGGCACCGCTGGTCTACTTCGGGCTACAGGGACAGTACGCGCGGCCGGTGGGTGAGTTCAGAGATTACGTGAAGCACGGCGGCGGCCTGAACATCAATGTCGCGTGGCCGGTGCAGCGCGGCGGTCCTTTTGCGCTGCGTGCCGACGGCGGCTTCATCGTGTACGGCTCCGAGAGCCGGCAGGTGTGCTTCAGCTCGACGGTCGGCTGCCGCATTCTGCTCGACCTGACCACGACGAACAGCATCGCATACCTGAACGCCGGTCCGCAACTGATGCTGCCGGATGGACCGGTACGCCCATATGTCAATGCTGCAATCGGCGGCTCGTACTTCGGCACGTCGTCGAGCGTCAGCGGACTGGACGGCAATCAGGACGATTTCGCCAGCACCACGAACTTCGACGACATCACGCTGGCGTGGACCGGCGGCGGCGGGCTGCTCGTGAGCCTGTCACGCGGCCGCACGCCCGTCCTGCTCGATCTGGGTGTGCGCTATCACGGCAACGGCGAAGTCGAGTACCTCAAGAGGGGCGACATCCAGGACAACACGGACGGCACGATCACGATCACGCCGACGCGCAGCGAAGCGAATCTGCTCACGTTCCAGATCGGTGTGCAGATCGGTGCGAGGAGCGGCGGCAGCGAGTGGTGAGCCACCGTCCCACGGGCAGCTTCTGACCTCGGTCTCGCAATTGACCCAGGTCGCCTCCCCGCCGCCGGGCATCGCAGTGATGTCCGGCGGCTTCTTCCTGCGCCGGGGCCCCCTCCTTGCATGCTGATCCACCAGCGGCGCCGCAATTGGTTGCGCCGTACGGTTTTGCACCATCCTGCACACGTATGGACCAGCAGACACCCACGAAGGATCTGGAGCTGCTCGTGTTCGAGCTGGCTGGGGTGCGGTATGCACTCGAGTTGCCCTCGGTACGCGAGGTGGTCCATGCCGTACTCATCTCACCCCTGCCGGAGGCGCCCGTCGTGATCGAGGGGATCATCGACGTGCGGGGCGAGGTCGTGCCGGTCTACGACCTGCGCGTGCGTTTCGGGCTGCCTGCCCGCGCGCTGGATCCGGGCGAGCGGCTCGTGGTCGCGTGGACGGGCTCGAGGCGGGTGGCATTCCGGTGTGAGCGGACGGAGTGGGTGGAGGGAGTGTCCCCTTCGCTCGAGGACTCGCCCAACGTGCTGGGGAGCGCAGGGCGCCATATCGCGGGAGTGGTGCACCTGCCGGACGGCCTGGTCATGATCCAGAACCTGGATGAGTTTCTGGATGCTGCGGAAACCGTGGCACTCGATGCCGCGCTGTCTCACCGTCAGGCTGCGGTTGCACAGTGACGGTCGGCTGGAGCACCGCGGGATTCGCGAACGTCGCCGCACTGGTGCGTGAACGCACCGGTCTGATCTTTCCCGACGCACGCATGCATGAGGTCGAGGCCACGATCCGTCGCACCATGGCGCGGCTCAGCATATCAGATCCGGACAAACTGATCGCGCTGCTGCGCGATGACAACGCTGCGAGGGAATTGTTCGTCGCTGATCTCACGATCGGCGAGTCATACTTCCAGCGCGACCCGTCGCAGTTCGGCCTCCTGCGTTCGCGCATCCTGCCGGAACTCATTGCCTCACGGCCTGCCGACCGCCCCGTACGCGTCTGGAGTGCGGGCTGCGCATCGGGTGAGGAGCCGTACACCATGGCAATGCTCTTCGAGGAGCTGGATGCTGCGGATCGCTGCGACATCGTCGGCACGGACATCGCCCGCCACCGGCTCGAGGATGCGCAGCGCGGCATCTTCTCGAAGTGGCAGTTGCGCAGTACGCCCGAGCCCATCCGTCGTCGCTACTTCACCGAGCGCGGCCGGTTCTTCGAGCTCAGCCCGCGCATCCGCCAGCGAGTTGATTTCCGCTACCTGAACCTTGCCGAGGATTCCTTCCCGTCGCTGACAACCGGCATCTGGGGCATGGACGTCATCCTGTGTCGTAACGTCCTCATCTATTTCGACGCGCCGACCGTCGAGCGCGTGGCGCAACGGCTGATCGCGTCGCTCAGCGAGGAGGGTTGGCTCCTCCTCGGCGCATCCGACCCTGCAATCAGCGAGATGGTGGATTGCGACGTGGTGCTGACCGACTCCGGCCTGGTGTACCGGCGCAAGGGAGTGGCAGGCTTCGACGACATTCGCATGGGCGCGCGAGCGCGTGCGGACATGACGCCGCCTGCCCCCGCTGCCGAGTCGCATGAACCGGTTCACATCGAGGTGCGCCGCGACGTCGACGCGGACGAAAGATCCGATCGAGGCAACGAGTTCGCGCAGGATGAGCGCACCGGTGCGCGCGGCGAGGTTGCACCTGAGGACCGGTCTGTTGCACGCAGTGACGTCGCACCTGATGACCGATCCGATGCGGGCAGGGACGTTCCGACGGAGGACCGATCCGGGCATGCCGTGAGTGATGCGATACTGAGCGCGTATGAGCGCCGTGACTTCCAGCAGTTGATACGCCTGGCGGACGGAGCACCGGCGGGTGCGTCGTTGACCGCCGCCGCCTGGACCGTCTGGGTACGCGCCCTGGCCAACGAGGGCAGGCACGAGGCAGCCGCCGGGACCGTCAAGCGCGCAATCGATCGGGTAGGCGCCACGGCCGAGTTGCTGTACCTTCACGCCGTTCTGCTGCTTCAGGCCGGCCGCCCGGCGGACGCGGCGGCGTCCGCGCGGAGTGCGCTCTACCTGGATCCGGCGCTGGTAGTCGCTCACCTGACGCTCGGGGATGCGCACCGGCATTTGGGCAACCGCAGCGGTGAGCGTCGTGCATTCCGCAACGCGGCGACACACCTCGCGGCGTTGGATCCGGAGGCCGTCGTCCCTGCATCGGACGGCGAGAAGGCGGGGCGCATGGGCGAACTGGTACGAGTGAAACTGTCCCTGCTGGGTGATTCATGAGTGAATGGTTGAAGACGGCGCGCGCGCCCGATCCGGCGCACATCGAGGTGCTGCGCCGGCGCGCGTCCGCACTCGGACGCGTGCCGGCCGACTCGCGCAAAGCCGAATCGATGTCCGCTGTCGTGTTTCAGCTCAGCGGCGAAAACTACGCGATCGATGCGAGGGTGGTGTTG
>JAGTUV010000238.1 GCA_018224305.1 Gemmatimonadota bacterium | reverse complement strand
GGAAGCCGGGCTGACGCCTATTCCACCCGCTCGATACCCGCCACGAGCGGCTCTACGCCCTGTGAAACCGGCTCCTGCGCCGCACTCCCGTCGTCAATCACCATTGCCCCTCCGGCGTCTAACCTGTACCCTGCGTCGTGACATACAGCGCAGACATGGGTACGCTCGACAGGGAGACGACATGAGACGACTCGGGGTGTTGATGGCAGCGGCAGCGGTTGGCTTCGCGGCATGCGAGATGGCGGATGACGCGCCGGAACCGGCGGTTCGCGACACCACAGCCATGCAGACGCCGTCAGCCGACGATGGTGAAATCGAGATCCAGCTCATGAACTCAGCCGGTGTGCAGGTCGGCGTTGCCCACGTCGCTCAGGTCGGCACCGGCGTCGAAGTGCATGTTCACATCTCCGGCCTCCAGCCGGGCAGCGAGCACGGGCTCCACTTCCATGAGAACGGCTCATGCGGAGCGCCCACGTTCGAGTCGGCCGGCGGTCATTTCAATCCAACGAACACCCAGCACGGCCTGGACAACCCGCAGGGCCCGCACATGGGCGACATGCCGAACATCCGCGCGGGTGATGACGGTGTCGCGGACACCACGTTCGTGAAGCCGGACACCCAGCTGCGCGGTGGGGAGTCCTCGCTGCAGCGCTCCGGTGGTATCGCCCTCGTGGTCCATGCCGGTCGCGACGACCAGCGTACCGACCCGTCCGGCAACTCGGGCGCTCGTATCGCGTGCGGCGTCCTGCGGGTACAGTAGCCTACCAGCCTTCCCGCTCCCGCAGCTTCGTAATGTGGGCGACATGATGACGGCCGTGCCACGAGTACATCTCGATGAGCACGGCCATCGTCATCAGGCCCTTCTCCGGATGGATCAGCCGGCGTGAGTAGTCCGCTTCGCTCATGCCGCGCATGACGCCCAGCCAGCGCCCGTGCAGCCCAGCCAGCATGTCCAGCGACACGTCGATCGGTCCGAGCCGGGAGAACGTAAGCATCGCCCACGCCTGCTCATTGTAGTCCCGGATCGTCGGCTCCGTCTCCGTCAACGCGAGGCACGTCCGAACGTATGCGTTCGCGTGGCTGTCCGGCACATGGTGCACGACCTGCCGGACCGTCCAGCCGCCCTCGCGGTACGGCGTGTCCAGCTGCGCGTCACTCAGCCCCGCCACCGCCTCGCGCAGCAGCGCGGGCGCCTCCTCCAGGGTGCGGAGCCACTCCCGCCGGTCCGCCGGCTCCGGCTCCGACGTAGGTTTGAACTTCCCAATGGGGTAGCGCAGGTCATCGCTCATCGTGCTCCGTGTGCGCAGGTGCTCAACTGATACCGCCCCCGGAATCTGTCAGGCGTGCCCGGCATTCACCAGTGGGCATCCGGGCATCGGGCCCTCTGTGCCGATAAGGTGTCCCGGAACCCTTGACGCGGGCCCTCTCCGGAGCGATCCTCGCCCCATGACTTTCCTCATCCGTCTCGTACTCGCCGCGGCCGCGCTCTGGGCAACCGTGTACTTCGTGCCGGGAATCAGCCACACCGGTCCGCTGTACCACCTGCTCATCGTGGCGATCGTCTTCGGTCTCGTCAACGCGCTCATCCGGCCGCTGCTCGTCGCGCTCACCTGCCCGCTGATCGTACTGACACTCGGCCTCTTCGCCCTCGTGCTGAATGCCCTGATGCTGTGGCTCACCAGCGCGCTCTCGGGCGCGCTCGGCATCGGCTTCCACGTCAGTGGTTTCATTCCAGCGTTCATCGGCGGTCTCGTATTCGGCATCGTGAGTGCGATCCTGAACATTTTCGTGAGCGACGACGACTGAAGCCGATTGCGACGTTGATCCGGTTCCACCCATTGACCGGGCGGACATGTGTCGCGCATCTCGTTACGCCGTCACGTTTTCCCCCTGTCGAACGTTGTTCTGACGATGGGCCGCCGTCCGTTGCGTGCGAAAGTCGCCCGGGCATGGTGGCCCGTGTCGCGTTCCGGACCGCCCTTCAGAGACGTTGTTCGATGCACTGCGCGGCCTTAACGTACTTTGTTCGCGCTTCGGCGCGAGCAGCGTCATCTCTCGTGTTTCGGCGCGGCAACGTTGTGATTCAGCCGTCATATGCACCCACGTTACAGGAGTGTGCTCATGTCCCGACGAGGCCCCATTCTCCAGCTCGCGAGCGTGCTGGGATTCCTGTTGTGTGCCGGGCCACTGGCCGCACAGCAATCGTATACAATTACCGGCCGTGTCTTGACGGCCGGCTCAGGCACCGCCATACAGGGCGCGCAGGTTTCGCTGCGCGGTACCGGCGTCGGCTCCCTGACGAACAACGGCGGTGCATACTCGTTCGTGGTCAATACCCGACCCGGTGAGTACACAGTGGAGGTGGAGTTCATCGGGCGTGAGACGGTAACACGAACGGTGCAACTGGGCTCGGAAGCAGTCGTCCGCGTGCCGGATATCGAAATGCGCGAGCGCGCGCTGGCGCTGGATGCGGTGATCGTCACGGGAACCGCCGCGCCCACGGCACGGCGTGCGATCGGCAACGCCGTGTCGACCGTCGGGTCGCGGGAGCTGGCATCGACGCCCGCCACGACGATCGACCAGGCGTTGCAGGGACGCGTTTCCGGCGCGGTGATCACGAGCAACACCGGTACGCCGGGCGGTGGTGTTTCGGTACGGCTTCGCGGCACGAGCTCGATTACGGGCGGCGCGGAGCCGCTCTACATCATCGATGGCGTGATCATCGACAACAACGCGGACCAGCAGCTGAACCTGGGCTACCGCTCGAACTCTTCCAACCGCCTCGCGGACCTGGATCCCAACGACATTGAGCGTATCGAAATCCTGAAGGGTGCTGCCGCAGCGGCGCTCTACGGTTCGCGCGCGAACAATGGCGTGGTGCAGATCTTCACGCGGCGCGGACGCACCGGCGAGCCGGAGATCACGGTGTCATCGCGGTTCGGCCGCTCGTCGCTGGAGCGGCGCATCGACTTCGCCCTGACACCGGTCAACCTCGATGGTACCGCCGTCCAGCGCTTTGATCCGCAGGACATCATCTTCCGCAATGGCTCGCAGATGGAGCATCACGTGTCGCTGTCGGGCGGTGGTGGTGACACGCGCTACTACGTGTCGGGCGGGTTCACGGACGAGACAGGCATCATGATCGGTGCGGGTCACGACAAGCTGAATGTCCGGATGAACGTGGACCAGGGCCTCGGCAACTTTCAGCTGTCGGCAGGTGCCAACTATATCCGCAGCAACACGGATCTGGTGATCAACGGAGAACAGGGCAGCGGCGGACTGCTCACGGCGATCGTATTCTCGCCGACGACAGTCGACCTGACAGCTCGGAATCCGGAAACCGGGCAGCTGCTGAACACGGCATTCGTGTTTCCGAATCCCCTTGAAGTCGTCGATCTGTGGGACATCGGTCAGAACGTGAATCGGTTCATAGGCTCGCTCCAGGGCCGCTGGGCGCCGATCAACCGTGTCAACCTCGAGTACCGCCTGGGTTACGACAACTACCAGATGGAGACGTTCCAGTTCATCCCGCGTGGCACGGCCACCGCACCGCTGGGCAGCTCGACATCGCTGAACCGTTACAGCACGCTGCTCAACAACGACCTCCTCGGCAGTGTGCAGTGGGCGGTGGGCGATGGGGTGGACCTGACGACGTCAGCCGGCATGAACCACACGTACCTGTGGGCTCAAAACCTGAACGCGACGGCGACGGACCTGGGACCGGTGACACAGCTGGTGAGAGGCGCCATCATGACCGCGACGCAGGGACGCGTCGAAACGGCGACGCTCGGCTTCTTCGGTCAGCAGCAGGTCGCGTGGGCCGACCGGGTGTTCCTCACCGGCGCACTGCGGATGGACGCTTCGTCCACGTTCGGCGCCGACGAGCGCTGGCAGATGTATCCCAAGGTCAGCGGCTCATGGGTGCTGTCGGAGGAGCCGTTCATGACGGACCTGCGGGGTGACTGGCTCACGCAGCTGCGTCTGCGCGGCGCGCTCGGCTATGCGGGCAACCAGCCGCCACTGGGCAGCGCATATTCGCGTTTTTCGCGCTACGCGACCACGATCAGTGTCGATCGGATCGGCCTCGTCCCGCTCGCGCAGTCGGGCAATCCGGACCTCAAGCCGGAGCGTCAGCGCGAGTATGAGATCGGCTTCGACATGTCGACGTTCGACGATCGTGCGGCGCTCGCATTCACCTACTACAACCAGTACACGAAGGACCTGCTGCTGTCGCGGCCTTTCGCGCCCAGCACCGGAGTCGGCTCGGTGCTGGACAACGTGGGCGAGCTGAGCAACAAGGGTATCGAGCTGCAGCTCAACACCGTCAATTTCCGGGGCGACAGGTTCGGCTGGAACTCGACGCTGATTTACTCGCGTAACAAGAACCTGATCGAAAAGCTCGAGGGCGATCCCTACTTCGTCGGCTATGGCAACCGCATCGAGGAAGGGCAGCCGATCGGTATGCTCTACATGACGGGATTCCGCAGGGATGAGGCGACCGGCGAGATCCTGAGCGATGAGATCGGCCCGCTCGCCAGTACTTCACGCGTCATCGTCGGCAACCCGTGGCCCGAATGGACGGGATCCCTGTCGAACGAGATGACGTTCGGCAGCAACTGGAGCGCTTCATTCATGCTCGATGGCCAGTTCGGACACGAGCTGTGGAACCAGACGCAGCGCATTCAGGACATATTCGGTGCCGGTCCGCTGTACGATCAGCTGCTGCGAGGGGAGATCACGCCAGCGGAGCGCACGCGGCACCAGAGCATCTGGGAGAACTATGTGGAGGATGCCAGCTTCGTGAAGCTGCGTCAGCTCGCGCTGCGTTACAGCACCAGCGCCGACTGGCTGAGCAACATTGGCGCCGGCAGCATGCAGATCGAGGTGCTGGGCCGGAACCTGAAGACCTGGACGGACTACTCCGGCTACGACCCGGAAATCAACATGTTCGGCCTGAGCACGGTGGAGCGCGGAGTCGATTTCGCCGTCTACCCGAACGCGCGCATTTACACGCTCGGCGTGCGCCTCACCTACTGATAGCGACCGAGGAGACATAGATGATGACCAGTCCCATGAAGGTCTGCACAGTCGCGTTTCTGGTGCTCGGCACCGCGGCATGCGACCTCGACCTCCAGGATCCGAACATCCCGACGGAAGAGCAGGTGATCAGCGCGCCGACCACGCTCGCACAGGTAGTGCTGGGGCTCCAGGCGGAGTACGCCGGTCAGCTCGCTGACCCGATCACCACGACGGCCATGGTGACCAACGAGCTCGGCGCCGGTGCCGCGACGTTCGAGAGCTACCGCGTCATCGATACGGGCAGCGACGCCGCTACGAACGACTTCGGCTTCTCCACCGGCACATGGTCGGGGCAGTATCGTGTCATCCGTATCGCGGACATCGTGATCGGCAATGCCGGCAACGTCGGCTTCGGCCCCGGTACGGTGAGCGGCATTCTTGCCACTGGCCAGCTGTTCAAGGCGATGGCACTCGGCAATCTGATCCAGATCTACGAACAGATCCCGCTGGATGTCAGCCCGATCAATCGCACGCCGCAGTTCGCCACCAGGGCGGCCGCGCTCGAGGAGATTATCAGACTGCTCCAGCAGGCCGAGGCTCAGCTGGTACAGACACCGCAGTCGGCGGAGTTCACCACGCAGATGGTGGCGCCCGGCTTCGACCTGATGAACACGATCCGCGCGATGCTCGCGCGCTACAGCCTCATTGCCGGCAATCTGACCGCTGCCGATGCCGCGGCGGCGAGCGTGAACGGGACCGTCTTCTCTGAGTATCGCTTCTCGACCACCGACGCCAATCCCGTCTGGAACCTGGCGGTCAATGGGGGTAACTCGACCTCAATGCGGCCCAAGGATGTATGGCGGCTGGAGGCCGAGTCCGGCGACGAGCGCGTCGAATACTGGGTCGAGGAAGCGGCAATCCAGGGCTTCGCCGCGCCGCTCGATGACTTCAACCGTTACAGCGACCGGTCGCACAGCATTCCGGCCTACCTCCCCGATGAGATGACTCTCATCCGGGCGGAGGTCGCCGCGCGCGAGAACCGTCTGTTCCCTGACGCGCTCGGCTACGTCAACGCGGTGAGGACGCAGTGTTCCTCCTCGCTCCCGGAGCCGGTAGCCTGCCTGCCGGCACTCACGGCACTCGACGTGCCCACTCAGGCGGCCATGCTGGCCGAGATCCTGAACCAGAGGCGCTACGAACTGTATCTCCAGCACCTCCGCTGGTCGGATCTGCGTCGCTTCGGACAGGCTGTCAAGTACGAATGGATGCCCGTATCCATCCTGGAATGTGACCGCAATCCGAATACGCCCGCCGCGCTCTGTACTGCGAAGCCGGCCAATCCGGCAGTCGTGAACTGATGCAAAAGGTACGGGCGCAGTAACCCGCGCCCGCCACGATGATCGCTCGAAGGGGCGCGGAACCAATCCGCGCCCCTTCGTCATTCCGTCCGCCGGCCACACGTTTACCCCGGTGCATGGAAACGTCGGCGTGAGAAGCAAGCCGCCGGCGGCACGCCACGGCCAACCCGTTCAGACCATCCCCCACCGTTCAGACCGGCGCCACACTCGCCGATGCGGGCGCGTCACGCACACCTGCTGACCGCACCACGTACTGCGTGTTGCAGACGAGCACCGACACGCTCCCGCTTCGCACGACCTTGTCAGCTACACTCCCCAGCAGCAGGCGCCGGATCCCGCCCGCGCCCGAAGACATCAGTACGATGAGACCCGCGTCCTGCGACGTCGCGTAGTCGATGATGGCACCCGCCGGCGAACTGGACTCGATCACCTGTGTGGCGACGTTCAGCCCGCGCTCGCGCATCGAGTTGGCCACGTTGGCGAGATAGCGCGCCGCGGACTCGAGATTCAGGGTCGGCTCGAACGGATGCACGCCATACCATTCAGTCGATATGTCGGGCGTGAAGGGCACCACCACGCGCACGAGCGTGTACCGCGCGCCAAAGAGGCTGCCGATCTCCTGCGCAATCGGAATAGCCCGCTCCGATGTCTCCGAACCATCGAGTGGGATGACCACGTGCCGGAGGCTGAAGTCGGCAGCCGTGATCGCGACCTCCTCATCCCCAGGTCGCACGAGCAGTACGGGACGCGGGGCGATCCGCACGAACGCATCTGCAGTGCTGCCCAGCCACGCGCGCCGCACACCTCCGCGCCCATGCGTCGTCAGCACCACCAGACCGATGTCCTGGTCCACCACATAGCGCGCCAGCACGTCCGCGACCGAACTGCAGGCCGGCATCGGCCAGGCGGGCGCCCCCGGATCCGGCGTCAGCACGCTGTACGTTACGCCTTCCGACATACCCGACTCGAGCCGGGCAGCCATTCCGCTCAGGTACTCCGCTGCCGCGGCCGTGATCTCGCTGGCGGGTGCTGCCGCGAGCGTGAGGTGGATTCGCGAGTTCGAGCGCCGAGCCAGCGTCATCGCCAACGGCAGTGCCTGCTCCGCGAACGCAGAACCGTCGAGAGGTACCATGATCGCATTCATGTTCCGTTTCTCCCTCCAGGTACGGCCGCCACGCCCGCTTCGCCGACGCTGCGGCACCGAGGCTCGGTTTCCCGACTCCAGCCACGCTGACGACTCCAGCATACTGAAATCCGCAGACACATTCAGTAGGGCAAACGCTGAATGTGCTGCGGGTTTTTCCCGGGAACGGCTGATTCCGACGGTGGGGAGACGGGGCGCCGTGCCGCGTCCCTACGCGTGTGCGTGCGACGAATTCGCCGGTGGGCGGTACCCCCGGCGACGGCCGCCGAAGTCACGCATCCCATCGCGCAGCCGGCTCAACTCCAGATCGGTGAGATCGCCCAGGTGCGTGTCATTGTCGAACTCGATGATTCCGGCCCAGGTCCGATCGGAGTCGAAAACCAGATGCCGGCGCTTCAATGGGTACGGGAACTCCGTGCCCGGGCCCACCGCGCTCACCCGCCACGGCACGAACCCGTCATCGGTCCAGAGCCTCACCTCCGGATCCCGCGACAGCTCCTCCAGTTCCCGATGGCCCAGATGCGGCCATTCGTCCGACAACCGCACGTGCATCTTGTTGTGCGGGCGCCCGACCTGTATCAACTCCATCACCGGCCCCGTCGCGTCGCTGCTGATGAACCGGTGCCACCTGCCAGAATTCAGATTGACCAGATCCGATCGCATCCGGACCTCCCTTTCCGGGCAACGCGCGCGGTTGCGCGTCACTGCCGGGGCCAAGGTGCAACCGTCATGCCGTAGTTGCGTACAGGCAACGACGTACGGCATGGCGGTACACAGAACGGGCGGCAGGGTCAGTCGCCGGTTTCCACTCCCCACGTCGTTTCCGTGCCGATGCCCGCGTGCACGGCTTCCTCGTGCATCTGTCGCTCCCGTTTCTCGGACACGAACCGGCGCTTCATCCAGGCGCCCATGTCGTCGAAGTACGTGTATGCGACGGGCACGACGATCAGTGTGAGCATGGTGGACGTGATGAGGCCACCGATGACGGCGCGCGCCATCGGTGCACGGAATCCGCCGCCTTCACCGATGGCGAGCGCGATGGGGAGCATGCCGAAGATCATGGCGGCGGTCGTCATGATGATCGGACGCAGTCGGACGCGGCCGGCCTCGACGAGAGCGGTGTGGCGGTCCGCGCCGAGTGTGCGCCGCTCGTTCGCATTGTCGACGAGCAGGATGGCGTTCTTCGTGACGAGCCCCATGAGCATGATGACACCGATCATCGACATCATGTTGAGCGTGTCGTTCGTGATCAGGAGTGCGAGCAGCACACCGATCAGGGACAGCGGCAGGGCGGTCATGATGGCGAGCGGCTGCGTGAACGACTCGAACTGCGATGCGAGGATCAGGAAGATCAGGATGATCGCGAGAGCCAGCGACTCGAGTGCGTAGCCGAACGTTTCGGCGATCTCTTCAGTCTCGCCGCCGAGGCGGAGCGTGTAGCCGTCGGGGATCGGGATGCCGGCCAACCGTGCGTTCAGGTCGCCTGACGCTTCCTGCACGGAATAGCCGGGCACGTTGTTGGCCGATACGGTAGCGACGCGCTGGAGGTCGCTGCGGTCGATCTGCGCGGGCGCCGTGCCTCTCTGGATGGTTGCGATCTGACCGAGCGGTACTGTGGATGCCGCTCCGCTCAGCGCGCGCATGGGTGTGGCGATCGGCAATGTAGAGATGTCGCCGAGCGAAGCACGACGTGCGGGATCGACCTGCACCACCACATCGCGCTCCTCTCCCTGCGCGTCCTGCCAGGTGGTCGCGACCTGGCCGGCGAGCAGCGGCCTGACTGCGCCCGCGATCTGACCGACATCGAGGCCGAGCTCATTGGCAAGGTCGCGGTTGACGTCGATGCGGTACTCGGGACGCGGCTGACCGAGTGAGCTCTCCACATCGACGATGCCCGGCATGCGTCGCATTGTGGAAAGTACGGTATCGCTCAGCGCCTGCAGCGTGGCCACGTCGGCGCCGCGCAGGTTGACCTGGAGCGGCTTGCCGCCGCCGGGGCCCTGATCGCCGAGCGAGACGGAAACCTGCACGCCGTACATGGGCGTCAGCAGCGCGCGTGCCTCGACCATGAGATCCTGCTGCGACTTCGACCGGCTGCGCGGGCCGACCAGCTTCACGAATGTGTTGCCGTTCGTCACGGTACCTGTCGCGCCGGCACCGATCGTCGTGTACGTGTACTCCACGCCCTCGAGGTTCTCGATAGCGCGGATGATCGCGTCGGCTCTCGAGCGCGTGTACTCGAGCGATGATCCTTCCGGCGTTTCGAACTCCACCGCGAACTGCGATTCGTCCGTGTCGGGGAAGAAGCCGCCGCCGATGAACGGGAACAGCATGAACGAGCCAAAGAACGCGGCCGTCGCGATGCCGACCGTCGACTTGCGGTGGCGCAGCGCCCAGTCGACCACGCCGCGGTAGCGCTCCGCGGTGTTGTCGAACCAGCGGTTGAATCGGCTGATGCCGCGCGTCAGCGGGTTATTGCCGTGCAGCTCGTCGCCCTTCCCCTTCTCGTGGGGATCGACGCCCCACCATGCTGCGAGCATCGGCGTGAGTGTGAAGGAGACGAACAGCGAGATCAGCACGGCCCAGGCGACGGTCATGCCGAACTCATAGAAAAACCGGCCGATGATGCCGCCCATGAACGCGACGGGCACGAACACGGCTACGATGGAGAACGTGGTGGCCATGACGGCGAGGAAGATCTCGCGGGTGCCCCAGCTCGCGGCAGTGAAGTGGTCCTCGCCCATCTCGCGATGGCGCACGATGTTCTCGATGACGACGATCGCGTCGTCGATCAGAATGCCGATCGAGAGCGACAGCCCCATGAGCGTCAGCATGTTCAGCGTGAAGCCGAGCATGTTCATCAGCACGAACGACGAGATGACGGACACGGGCAGCGCGAGGGACGTGATCGCCGTCGCCTTCCAGTCGTTGAGGAACAGCATCACGACGATGATCGTGAGGATCGCGCCGAGGATCAGCTCGAAGATCACGTCCTCGACGGAGTGACGGATCTGCGCCGAGTTGTCCTTGACGATGGAGATGTCGACACCGGCGGGCAGGCCGGCGCGCAGCGCGTCGATCTCCTCCTTCACTTCGTCGGCAACGGCGACCGTGTTGGCGCCGGAGACTTTCTGCACGTCGAGCGAGACGGCGCGCTCGTTGTTGACGAACGCGAGCGAGCGCTCTTCCTCCGTGGCGTCTTCGACGCGAGCGATCTGCGAGAGCCGCACGGGCTGGCCGCTGCGGTTAGCCACGACGATCGACGCGAACTGTGCCGGATCGGTGATGCGGCCGGTGACACGGACGAGTTCCTCGTTCGTACCGCGCTCGATACGGCCGGCGGGCGCCTCGACATTCTGCCGCTGCAGCGCGCCCAACACCTCCTGGACGGAAACGCCGAAGGCCTGCATCTGGGCGGGGTCGATGTAAATGCGGATCTCGCGCAGGAGTCCGCCGGCAAGCTGCACGTTGCCGACGCCGCTGACGCTCTCGAGGCGGCGGCGCACATCCTCGTCGGCCAGCCGCGTCAGTTCGGCAACACCCAGCGTGCTGGACGCGAGGGCAAGCGAGATGATCGGCGTGGCTGCCGGGTCGAACTTCTGTACGACGGGCGGGTCGATGTCGGTCGGCAGCTGGCGGCGGATGAGATCGATCCGGGAGCGCACGTCCTGCGCGGCCTGGTCGCCATTGCGGCCGAGGTCGAACTCGATGACGACCTGCGAGACACTCTCGAGCGACACGGACGTGATGCGCTCCACACCCTCGATCGGGTTGAACGCCTCCTCGAGTCTGCGCGTCACTTCGCGCTCGACCGTCTCCGGGCTCGCGCCGGCGTACACCGTCTGAACCGCGACGACCGGGATGTCGACGTCGGGGAACTGATCGATCGGCAGGCGCCGGAAGCTGAAGAGACCCAGCACGATCAGCCCGAGCATCATCATCGTCGTGAACACCGGGCGTCGAATGGCGACGTCGCTCAGGCCGCTCCCGCGGATGGCACCGTGCTTCGTCTGGTCCGGCTTCCTTGGCTCGGTCATCTGCCGGCCTCCGCGGGTGATGCCGGGCCGCCCTCGTTCGAGAAGCGCACCGGTGTTCCCTCCTCCATCGCGCCGGGTACGGATAGCACACGGTCACCCGCACTCAGGCCGGAAACGATCTCGACGAGTCCCGTGGATTCCTCCCGGACGCCGATGACGACCGGTCGTCGCGTAATACGGTTCTGATCGATGAGCCACACGTACGTGCCGGCGTCCTGCGTGCGAACGGCGCCCGCGGGCACAGCGAGTACGCTGTCGGCGACGTCGCTGAGCACGCGGCCCGTCGCGAACACTCCCCCAACGATACGACCGCCCGGATTCGGCAGCCGCAGGTATACGCCGACCTGTCGGGTTGATGGGTCCGCAGTCGGCTCCACGCGCGCTACCACGCCCTCGAATGACTGGCCGGGATACGCATCCACCGTGAACTCGACCGCCTGGCCACGCTGTACGCGGGCGGCCGACTGCACGGGCACCTGGCCCGCGAGCTCCAGCTGCGTCGTGTTTACGACGGTGACCAGCGGATCACCGGGATTGACGACTTCGCCCTGATTCACGTGGCGAGCGCTGACTTCGCCGGCGATCGGCGACGTGATGTTCGCCCGCCGCGCGGATTCCGATGCCGACGACGCCTGTGCACGAGCTGCTGCCAGCTGGCCCTGTGCAGCCTGGTATCCCGCCTCGGCCGTCTGGAGGTCGATGTTGGAGATGGCGCCGCGCGAGTGCAGCGTCCGCGCAGACTCCAGGCGCTGCCGGGCGAGTGCCAGGTTCGCTTCCGCAGACGACACCTGTGCCAGCGCGCCGGCCGCAGCACTGCGAATGCCCTCCGCCTCGATCACGGCGATCAGCTGACCTGTGCGGATGGGATCTCCGCGATCGACCGCGAGCCGGCCGACGATACCCGGGACCTGCGTCCGCACTTGTACGACGCGCTCCGGGTTCAGTGTCCCTGTGAGCACAATCCCGCCGGTGATACGTGCCGACTGCACGACCGCGATGTCCGTGGGCTGAAGCAGTATCTCATCCGGACCCGCGTCCGCCTGAGGCGCGTCATCATCACTGCCGCCGCACGCCACTGCGAATACCAGCATCATCAGTGCGAGCCCTCTGACGGGCCGCATCGATCCATTCATGTGTGTATCCCCCGCCCCGTAATCAACGAACATCGATGAGAGTGACGCCGAGCGCACGCTCGGCACGTGCCAGTGCCAGATAGAAGTTGTGAAATGCGTTCGCCTCGTTCATGCGTGCCTGCTGCAGCGCGAGCCGCGCGTCCGACACATCGAGCTGCGTCGCGAGCCCTTCCGTGTAGCGCAGTTCGGTCAGCTCGTACACGCGCACGGCCTGCGTCACGGTGCGCGTCGCTGCCGTGATCTGTGCACGTGCCTGCTCCAGTTCGCCCTGCGCCTGCTCGTACTCCAGCCTGACGCCCTCTCTCAACTGGTCCGCCTGCAGCTCAGCCTGCCGCACCTGCGCCTGTGCAGCATCCACCTCCGCACCACGACGCAGCCCCTGAAACAGCGGCCACTGCACCACGAACCCGACGGTCCAGTCGTCCTGCCAGTCGCTCGGCACGAACCCGGTCGGAAATGCCTGCCGCGCCAGGTTCGCCTGAAGGCTGACAGTCGGCAGATACGCGCCGCGGGCTATTGACACCTGCTCGCGGCGGATCTCCACCTGCTGCTCCGCAGCGGTGATCGCGGCCCGCCGGACCAGCTGCGGTTCCGCTTCGGCCAGACTCGGCAGCAGTATGTCGGACGGGTCCGGCAGCGCGGGGTCTGCAGCAGCCAGACTCGATGTGAGACGGAGCGGCGCATCGATCGGCAGATTGACCAGGCGCTTCAGATTCAATGCAGCGAGCTCGCGCGCGTTACGTGCCTGGATCAATTGGGGCCGAAGATTCTCGAGCTCCACCTCAGCACGCATCGCATCCAGCTCCGATGCCTGGCCCGTCTCGAGCAGCAACTGCACTCGCTCCAGATGCTCCTGTGCCAGGTCCACGCTCGCCGTGACTATCACCTCCGCATCCTGAGCCAGCAGAGCACCGTAGTACGACTGGCGCACCTGTAGCGCGATGTCCGAGCGCGCCTCCGCCAGCGACGCTTCAGCCGCCGTCTCCGCATGCCGCGCTATCTGCACACCCGAGATGATACGCCCGCCTGCGAAGAGCGGCTGACTCACCGTCGCCGCCGCCAGCCACGCGTTCTCGCGCCCGAACGGCAGGTTACCGAACAGACTGCCCAGCGCACCGAATGCAGCGTTCGGCGTATTCCGCTCGAGGTACGAAATCCGCTCCGCCAGCGACGCTGTCGAATCGGGATCGAAGCGCAGACTGTCCGGAACCTCGAAACCGGCATCCTGGAATACGGAGCGCAGCGTCTTCGTATATCCAACCTGCGTGTTGACCTGCGGCAACAGCGACGAGCGCGCACTGCGCACCTGCGACGACGCAACCCGTACCTGCTGCTCCGCGATCCGCACTTCCTCGCTGCGCTCCATTGCCAGTGACAGCGCATCCGTCAGACTCAGTTCCATGGAGTCCGCGCGCTCCTGCGCCGCAACCGGTGCGGTCGTCACCACCGCCATCAGCAACAGCGGCCACCCGGCCCGCGACAGCCTGCTCGATCTCATTCCACCTCTCCTCGTACCGATGCCATCCGCTTCACATGTCCCCCGCATCATGCCGTGCACACCACCCCTCACGCGCTTCACGCATCGTCGCCAGCATGTATTCATGGAAGTCGACGAAGTCGTTCAGCCGCGTTCGAACCGTGTCGTCCGCGGCCGCCTCCAGCCCTTCCTGCATCGCGTGCCGCAGCTGCTCGATCCGCTCCATCCGCAACGCGATCATCCGCTGCATCATGCGGTCGCCGATCTGATAGAATACGCGCCGATCGCCCGCGTGTGTCACGCGCTCGAGCGCGCCCAGCCGCTCCAGCAGCCGCGTGTCCTGACTGACACTGCCCTTACTCGCCTGGAGCGCGGTCGCCAGGTCCTCCAGCGACTGCGGCTCCGATGAAAGCAGCAGGTGCCCGAAGATCCGACCCGCAATGCGAGTCAGTCCGTCGCTCTCCAGGATCTGCCCCATGCGCTCGATGAAGCGCGTCTTGGCCTCGTCCGTCCGCTTCTGATCTGCCATGGCGGGAACGCTAACCATTCCGTGACGTTCAGTCAAGACTGAACGGAGTAAACGTACGACGGCGGCCTCGCCGCTTCATACGGCGGGCGCGGCCGACGCTGGATCGACGCTGGTGGGCCCGTTCGCCTGGTTGGGTTGCCCGGTGGTGGGAGTAGGGTCGGGATCGGGTTTGGGGTGGCGGCTGTGACGTTTCACCGAGGCGCAAAATGCCCCAAAGTCGCTGCGCCGGTGCGGCTGGTGGGCAGTTATCCGCGGTGGGCGCGGTCAACCCCCCAATCGTCGGTGAGGTGCGCGGCGATTGAACGGTTTACCGCGCGTCTACTGGTCCTGCCGCCTCACGAACGCGCGCTTGCCGCGGATCTTCGTTCCGCGAAGTGCTGCGACGACGGCGGCGGCGGCGGAATCGGGCACCTCGACGAAAGAGGAATCGTCGGCGATCTCGATGGCGCCGATGTCGCGGCCGCTGATGCCGGCCTCGTTGGCGATGGCGCCGACGAGGTCCTGCGGCCGGATGCCGGCGCTGCGACCGACGCCGATGAAGATGCGTGCAGTACCGGGGCTCTGTCCCCGTCGCGCACTGCGGCCGGCGTGGGCGTCGGCG
>JAGTUV010000237.1 GCA_018224305.1 Gemmatimonadota bacterium | reverse complement strand
CGGAGACGCGCGCGAAGGCGGGCGACAAGGTCGTGCTGGTGCGCATCGAGACGTCGCCTGACGACATTCACGGCATGCACGCCGCCGAAGGCATTCTGACTGCGCGCGGCGGCATGACGTCGCATGCGGCGGTGGTCGCGCGCGGCATGGGCAAGTGCTGCGTGGTCGGCGCTACCGCCCTCCTGTTCGATGATGACGCAGCATCCTGTTCCGCCGGCGACATCACGGTCAACGAGGGCGACTGGCTGACGGTGGACGGTACGTCGGGCAGGATCCTGCTCGGCCAGGTCGCCACGGTCGAGCCCGAGCTCGGTGATGACTTCCACCTGCTGATGTCGTGGGCGGATGAGATACGCACGATGAGAGTGCGCGCGAACGCGGATACGCCTTCGGACGCCGCGGCCGCGCGCGAGTTCGGAGCGGAAGGCATCGGTCTCTGCCGCACTGAGCACATGTTCTTCGAGGGTGACCGCATCCAGGCCATGCGAGAGATGATCCTGGCGCAGACCGCGGATGACCGCAGGCGCGCGCTCGACAAGCTGCTGCCGATGCAGCGCGCGGACTTCGAAGGCATCTTCCGCGCGATGGACGGCTTCCCCGTCACCGTACGGCTGGTCGATCCGCCGCTGCACGAGTTTCTGCCGCGTACGGCGGAAGAGATCGATCTCTTTGCGGAAAAGGCTGCGATATCGTCTGCACTGGTGACCCGGATAGTGGAGAAGCATCGCGAATCCAATCCGATGCTCGGTCACCGGGGCGTGCGGCTGGGCATTACGTACCCGGAGATCACGGAGATGCAGACGCGCGCAATCTTCGAAGCCGCAGCTGCGGTTGCCGCAGACGGCGTGAAGGTGCGGCCGGAGATCATGGTGCCTCTGGTCGTCGATGCCAATGAACTCGCGCGCCAGCGCGAAGTCATCACTCGCATTGCCAGCGAAGTGCTCGGTAAGGTGGACATCCCATACATGGTCGGCACGATGATCGAACTCCCGCGCGCGGCCCTGCTGGCCGGTGAAATCGCACAGCACGCCGAGTTCTTCTCGTTCGGCACGAACGACCTCACGCAGACCACGTTCGGCATCTCGCGTGATGACGCTGCGACATTCCTGCCGCGATACGTCGAGCTGGGGATTCTCGACGACGATCCATTCCAGGTACTCGACCGTGACGGCGTCGGGCAACTCGTGCAGATGGCGACGTGGGAGGGCCGCAGCCACCGCTCCGACCTCAAGGTCGGTATCTGCGGCGAGCATGGCGGCGATCCGCGTTCCATCGAATTCTTTCATGAGACGGGACTCGACTACGTGTCATGCTCTCCGTTCCGGGTGCCGATCGCGCGACTCGCAGCCGCTCAGGCAGCGCTCAGGAACGGGGCAAGCACGCGGAAGGTTGCGGAGAAGAGAGTGCACCGCGCGGAGTCCCGGGATGCGGAATCGACTCTGGTGCGAGCGAGTCCGTCGCCGGCCTGACGCCAGCGGCGATGTGACGTCCGGCGTCCGCTCCGGCCGCCTGTGCCCGGGCGTCACGGCGCGGCAACGGTCCTGCGCAGCATTGCCTCCGCCCGCACGACCGCCTAGCTTTTGGGATGATTCCTCGAAGCATCCGGGTGCAGATCAGACGGGCGGCCGTCATGCAGCCGCTCGTTCTGCTGGCATTGCTGCCGGGTCTGTCGGCATGTGCGACGCGCCCCCCCGCCCCGCTACCAGCCGCGGCCTTCCCCGCCCTCGATACACTGACGCTCGTGCTCATGGGGACGACCGACGTCCACGGACGGCTGTACAACCATGACTATTACACGGGTGCTGAGACTGATCACGGCCTCGCGCTGCTGAAGCCGGCCATAGACAGCATTCGCTCCGTGCACGCCGGACGCACCCTGCTGTTCGACTCCGGCGACCTGCTGCAGGGCAATCCCCTCGGCATGGTCTACGCCCGCATCCACGGCGATCAGCCGAACCCGATCATTCGCGCCATGAACCTGCTCGGCTATGACGCGGCAGCGATCGGCAACCACGAGTTCAACTACGGCCTCACCCATCTGGATCGTGCCGTGGAACTGGCCGCGTTCCCGTTCCTGTCGGCTAACATCTTCCGCGCAGGAACGCCGGAGCACGCCTACACACCCTACGTCCTGCTGCCGGTCGCCTCGCCGGCAGGTGACACGCTGTACGTCGGTGTAACGGGCAACACCCCGCCGGGCGTGCACCTGTGGGACCGCGACAACGTGGACGGCGTTCTCGATTTCCGTGAGATCGTCGGCTCGGTGCGCGACGTGGTGGCGGACATGAGGGCAAGGGGCGCGGACATCGTGGTGGTGCTGTCACATGGCGGCCTCGAGGGCACCAGCTATGACACGGTGACCACCGGACTGCCACCCGAGAACGCAGCTGCGCGGCTCGCCCGGGAAGTGCCGGCCATTGATGTCATCTTCCTCGGGCACACGCACCGTGAACTCGCGGACACGGTGATCGGCGGCGTGCTCCTGATGCAGGCGAAGAACTGGGCGGCGAGCCTTGCGGTCGCAACGCTGTCGGTGCGCCGGGACGGCGTCGGCGACTGGCGTGTCGAGCGCAAGCGTGGCGAGATCGTGCGGCCCGTGCCAGGAGTGGCGGATCGGCCGTTCATGGACTCGTTGCGCTGGGAGCATGAGCGCGCGGTCGCGTACGTGAACGCACGCATCGGCGAAGGCGCCGAGCGGTTGGATGCGCGTGACGCACGCGTTCGTGATACGCCGATCATCGATTTCGTCAATGAGGTTCAGCGTCGAACGGCCGGAGCCGACCTGTCATCCACGGCGGCGTTCCAGATCAATGCCGTACTGCCGGCGGGCGACATCAGCATTGCCGACATTGCCGCTCTGTACCCGTACGACAACACGCTCAAGGCCATACGCATCACCGGTGCGCAGCTTCGGGCGTACCTGGAGAAGTCTGCCGAGTACTACAGCGGCTTTCTCGCCCCCGGCGGCACAGTCACGAACTTCGACGTGCCCGGCTACAACTTCGATATTGTCTCGGGCGTCGACTACACGCTGGACCTGGCACGGCCAGTCGGTGAGCGCGTCACCGTACTGACGCACGAAGGGGTGGCCGTCCGGGACGAGCAGACATTCACGCTCGCCCTCAACAATTACCGGCAGGCGGGCGGCGGCGGGTACGACATGATCGCGGGCGCGGAGGTCGTGTACGACCGGCAGGAGGACATCCGTGACCTGCTCATCGCCGAATTGCGCCTGCGCGACGTGATCCGGCCATCCGACTACTTTCGCGCGAACTGGCGCATCGTACCGGACGCTGCCGTGGATGCCGCCCTCGCCGAGCAGACCTCTCGCGAAAGCCGGCCGGCGGGTGGACCTCCGGGCGCTGCGGGAGCCGCGCCGGCCGCGCGTG
>JAGTUV010000236.1 GCA_018224305.1 Gemmatimonadota bacterium | reverse complement strand
TCACAGATTAGCGTGCCGGACGCGGTCCGCAACAGGGCCCGGGGTCGTAACGGGCCATCTCGTACGCGAGCGCACTCGCGCCGGTTGTCAAATGAACGCGCGCCGGGATGGTCGCCTGCCGTCGAACGTATCTGTGCACGCGCGCCGGGGCGGTCGCCTGCCGTCGTACGTATCTGTGCACGCGCGCCGGGACGGCCGCCTATCGACGAACGTATCTGCGCAGCGTCTGGGGTCCGACCTCGGCGCCGTACACGTTACCGACCGCATCGACGGCCACGCCTTCCGCGCCGCTCGTCGCAGACGCATCGGGATCCGGCTCCGGATCCGGTATGAACGCGGTCACCCACCCGTCTGTCACGCTGCCAATGTAGATGCCGCGCCTCCAGCCGGGATTGCGTCGTGTGTTCGACTCCGAATCCGTGGCGTACAGCACGTCGCTGGAATCGATGAACAGACCGCTCGGGCGGCCGAACTGCGTCCACGTCGCCAGATGTCCGCCGTCCTGATCGAAGATCTGGATGCGGCTGTTGCCGCGATCGGCGACGAACAGTCGGCCCTGCGAGTCCATGGCGAGGGCGTGCGGATCACGGAACTCGCCGGTCGCTTCGCCGGTGCTGCCCCACTGCATCAGGAAACGGCCGTCGGCCGAAAACTTCATGATGCGGTTGTTGCCCCCGGTACCGTGGCCATCCGCGACGAAGATGTCACCGTTCGGTGCAACGAGGACATCGGACGGCTGCCTGAACACGTCCGGGCCATCACCTGCGACACCCTTCCGTCCGAGCGTCATCAGCAGTTCGCCATCCGGACTGAACTTGTGGATGACGTGACCGACGCCTTCGGGGATGCTGCCGATGCCGGCCGCGTCGGTCACCCAAACATTGCCGTCGCGATCGACATACATGCCGTGCGGCCACGCGATCATCCCGGCGCCGAAGCTCTTCAGCAGGCGGCCGTCGAGGTCGAAGCGGAGCACCGGCGCGACATCACTCCGGCCGACACAGCTGTTCAGGCCACACCGCTCCGCGACCCAGATCGTACGGCCGTCCGGTCCCGGATACACGGCACTGATTGCACCCCACGTGCGTCCTTCGGGGAGCTGGCCCCATGCTTCGTCCGCGACGGTGTACGGACGGTCCTGGGCGTGGACGATCGCCGGAACGCAGAGCAGGCACGCTGCGAACGTGACGTATGTCGCGCTCGGGCGGACGAAGTCGAAGATGTCGGCTGCGCGCTGCTGAATCATTGAAGGTCGCTCCGGAGACCATGGAATCCTGGCGGGATGCGACTCACAAGCTCGCCCGCCGCCGGGCCGGGGTCAAGTCGGCCATGGATCGAACAGCCTCGCGCGGGGCCGTGCACAGCCTTACCTTGCGGCAGTTTCCCGTCACAGAACCCGATCCCGTCCACCGACCTCCACGTGCGAGGTGACATGCGACACCTGCAGCGCGCAGCACGCCGTTCCCTGGCCGTATCCGCCGCGCTTGCGGCATCTGTTCCGTGTGCAGCGCAGGAGCGCGGCAATCCGGAAGGCGAGTGGCGGTACTGGGGGGCGGACGCCTGGAGCACGCGCTACTCGCCACTCGAGCAGATCAATGCCGGCAACTTCGAGCAGCTCGAAGTGGCGTGGGTCTGGCGCGGTGACAACTTCGGTCCTTCACGCGACAATATCCTGCGTGCGACGCCTTCCTACATCGATGGAATCCTCTACACCGTCGCCGGTGCGCGACGTACGGTGGTGGCGATCGATCCGGCGACCGGCGAAACCCTCTGGACATTCCGTGAGCCGCACACGGAGCGATTCGAGCGCTCGATGCGGCAGAACTACGGCAAGGGTGTCGCATACGACGAGATCGACGGGCGCGGTGTCATCTATGTCGTAACGCCCGCCTTCTTTCTGCACGCACTCGATGCAAAGACGGGCCGTCCGGTCGAGTCGTTCGGGACGGCGGGCACGGTCGACATGCTGGCAGACATGGGGTATCCGTATGATCCCGGATTCGGCATCACCGACTCGCTGAGCATCATCACGAACTCGTCGCCGCCGATCGTCGTGAATGGTGTGATCGTGGTCGGCAACTCGCACGAGCAGGGTTACTACCAGACCCGCAGAGAGAACGTCCCGGGTCACATCCTCGCCTATGATGCGCGGACGGGCAGGCATGTGTGGAAGTTCAATGTGATCCCCGGGCCCGGTGAGTTCGGACACGACACGTGGGAGAATGACGCGTGGCAGTACACGGGCAACGTGTCGGCGTGGGCGCCGCTGTCCGCGGACCTGGAACGCAACATCGTCTATGTCCCGACAGATCCGCCGACGAACGACTACTTCGGCGGCCATCGCCCGGGCAGTACGCTGTTCTCGACGAGTGTGCTGGCGCTGGACGCGGCGACGGGTCGCCGGGTGTGGCACTTCCAGACGGTCCATCACGACATCTGGAACTACGACAATCCGACGTCGCCGCACGTTGTGAATGTCACGGTGAACGGCGCGCCGATGCCGGTCGTCGTGCAGACGACGAAGCAGGGTTTCGCGTACGTGTTCAACCGCATCACGGGCGAGCCCGTGTGGCCGATCGAGGAGCGCCCGGTTCCGCAGTCGGATGTGCCGGGGGAGGCGACATCGCCGACGCAGCCGTTCCCGACCTTGCCCGCACCATTCGAGATGCAGGGGCTGAGCGTGGACGACCTGATCGATTACACGCCGGAGTTGCGGCGCCTGGCGACGGAGCACGTGAGCCAGTTCCGGCTCGGTCCTCTGTTCAACCCTCCACTGCATCGAGACAATCCGGAAGGTCTGCGTGCCGCGGTGCACTGTCCCGGCGCGAACGGCGGCGCCAACATCCCGGGGGGCTCGGTCGTGGATCCGGTGACGGGAATCCTCTATGTCGCATCGACGAAGGCGTGCAGTGCGCCGGTGCTGGTGCCGGGCAGTGAACGGGATCCGGACTCGAACATGGATTTCGTCACGAATGGACCGGGCGGAGTCGGTGGCGTGGAAGGCCTGCCGCTGTACAAGCCACCGTACGGCCGCATTACGGCGATCGATCTGAACACGGGCGAGACCCTCTGGTGGATCCCGAACGGCGACACGCCCGACAATGTAAAGAACCACCCCATGCTCGCGGGCGTCGACATCCCGCGAACGGGCAAGGCCACACATGCGACGAAGCTGATAACGGGATCGCTGCTGATGTACGGTGAGGGACGCGGCGGCGCGGCTCTATTCCACGCGGTCGACAAGAGGTCGGGCGATCATATCGCGACGGTCGAATTGCCTGCGCCGACCAATGCAGCCCCCATGACGTTCCTGCACGGCGACCGTCAGTACATCGTGATGGCCATTGGCAGCGGCGCGCACCCCGGATCGCTCGTCGCGCTCAGGTTGCCGTGAGCCGCGCGCTCAGGTTGCCGTGAGCCGTTGCGCTCCGGCTGTCGTGAGCAGGCGGCCCGACGCTACGGATCGAAGCGGACGCGCCGGAGGTCGGCGTCGGCGGAGGGCAGGTCGACGTCGGCGGCAGGGTACCGATTGACGGACATCAGGTACGCGATGACGGCTGCATACTGCTCACGGGAGAGGCCGCCCGGGTTGTCGAGCGGCATGGTTGCGCGGAGCTGGTCAAACATGTCATAGACGGTGCGGCCCGCCCAGGCCCTGCGGAAGGCGGGGCCGCTGAACTCGGTGATGCCATGACAGTTGCCGCAGGTGCCTGCGAACAGCGTTTCACCCTTCGCGGCCTGATCGCCGGAGTACACGCCATTGGCCGCGTTCCGGACGCTGTCGGCTGGAGCGGATGACGACTGTGCACTGCCGGACGCAGCGGACAGCGCGAGCAGCAACGCCGCCGTCACGTGAGTGCAGAGCGTTCGTGCGGCGCGGAGCGCGAGTGCGGGCCTGAGCAATAGATTGACCTCGGCGGTTGTTTCCGTTCGGGGCCGATGCAGCCCGCGAAGCGGGGCCGCAGCCTCGGACAGGGTAACGGCTGGACCCTCAGGTAGTTAGCCGCGCGGACGCGGGGCGTCAAGCGCTGAACCAGCAGGGAGCGGGACGTGATCGATCGGCGTGAGTTTCTGAAGACGGCGGGAATGGCGGCCGGGGCGCTCGGCGCATCGGCGAGCGGAGTCGATGCCCTGGTGGCGGAAAGGCGCGCGCCGGCCGTGTCCACACGGGCGCCGGACGTGGTGGTGGTCGGCGCCGGGGCGTGGGGCGGCTGGGCAGCGCTGCACCTGCAGCGGATGGGCGCGACGGTGACGCTCGTCGATCAGTACGGTCCGGGCAATTCGCGCTCGAGTTCCGGCGACGAGACGCGCGGAGTCCGCACGGCGTATGGCGACAAGGAGCAATGGACGTGGTGGGCGTCCGAAGCCATCCGCCGCTGGACGAGTTTCGACGAGGAACACGGCCGCGCATTGCGCATGCGCCTGTTCTACCGGACCGGTGACCTGATCTGTCGCAGCGCGATGGAGCCGTTCCTCGAGCAGACGCTCGCGACGTGGCAGAAGTACGGCATTCGCCATGACGTCATGACCGGCGCCGAAGTGCGGTATCGCTATCCGGCAATGAACCTGCACGACATCGAGGTCGCGGTGCTCGAGCACGACGCGGGAGTGGTGCGTGCGCGTCGTGCGTGCGAGGCGGTCGCGGAAGTCTTCCGACAGGAGGGCGGCACGATCATCACCGCGCGCGCGGAACACGGCGCGAGCAGCGGCAGCCGTGCAGAGACCGTTCTTCTCACTCCCGGCGGTTCACTGGCAGCAGGAAACTTCGTGTTCGCCTGCGGGCCGTGGCTGTGGAAAGTGTTCCCGGAAGTGCTTGGCAACCGCATGCGGACGCCGCTCGGGCATGTCTACTATTTCGGCACGCCCGCCGGCGATTCCCGCTTCACGTTCCCGAACATGCCGAGCTACAATTTCCCGGGAGTGACGGGCTGGCCGGCGCTCAGTCCGGACAACCGCGGTTTTCGCGTGCGTACGGGCGGTCGCCCGCATGCCGATCCCGATACGGTCGAACGCTGGATCGATCCGGAGGGCTTCGCGCGTCCGCGTGAGTTCCTGGCTCAGCGCTTCCCCGTGATCGCGGAAGCACCCATTCTCGAGACGCGCGCGTGTCACTACGAGCTCAGCGTCAGCCGCAACTTCATCATCGACCGCGTGCCGGGTCACGACAACGTGTGGATCGCGGGGGCGGGCAACGCCGAGGGCTTCAAGATGGGCCCCGTTGTCGGTGAGTACGTGGCGAACCGCGTGCTGGGCAATGCCACGGCGCCGGTGCTCGATGATGCGTTCCGCATTCCCGAGGAGGAGTATGCGCCCGCGCCCGGCTGATGCCTTTGGCGGTCGTGCGGACGCATGACGCGCAGGCCGGCATAAAGCGCGTATCATGCCCCGGTAGCCTCGCTGGCTCGGTAGCGTCGGTATCCCCGGCGCTCGGACCGGAATGATCACGGCGATCTCCTCCTGCAAACACTTTTCGCGAAGCTGCTACCCTTTTTCGGAGTTCGAGCGGATCGCCAGAGCTGCGGGCCGTGGCCGCCGGATCGGGAAGACCTTGTGGGAGTAAGCGCTGCGGTGTTCACCCGAACGCGGTACTTGTCCGCGGCAGGTCGGCGCTTTTCATGCGTTGCGGTATGGCATGACTACATTTACGACGACGGACCTGGATGCGATCCTGCCGCGCATGGAACGGCGAGCGGAGAACAGCCTGTTCCCGACCGAGCGCGCACGGATCCTGAACCTCGCCGGCGACCTGTGCTTCGACGCGGGTCAGCGTGAGCGCGCGCTCTTGTATTACGACCAGGCCATCGACATCTACCTCGCGCTGGGCATGTATGCATCGGTCGCGGCCGTGTGCCAGAAGCTGGTGCGCCTGTCGCCGAGCATCGTCCGGGCCCGCTGCACGCTCGCCTGGATGGCGATCGCACGCGGTCAGAGCGGCGAGGCGCGTCAGCGCATCTCCGACTACGCGACGGCCGCCGTGCCGCAGGACGATCATCGCCTGGCGCGCGGACACCTGCGGATGATGGCGGAAGTCGCGGACTCGCCCGATGTGCTGGAGGCGGTTGCCGAGGCTCTGCTGGTGCTGGGTGACCAGCGCGGCGCTGAGCGCGCGTATGCCGCCGCGTCCGGTGAAGACCTGGCCGCCCGCAAGCTGCCGGATCAGCCGGACCGCCGATGGGAAGTAGTGCTGGACCGTATGATGAGCCGTCGACGTAATTGACCATGCCTCGCAGCAATGAGGCGATGACGCCAACGCAGCACCGCGGGGATGAAGTGATTGCTGAAGCCGAGCCCGTTACCGATCCGACTCTGGAGGAATCGCTTCAGCAGCTTGCGACGCAGATGCGTCAGGAGATGGAGCCGGAACATCGCGCACGCCTGATGAACATTGCTGGCGACCTGTGCTATCAGGCCGGTCAGCGCGAGCGCGGACTCCTGTATTTCGACGCCGCGATCGATCTCTACCTCTCCGCAGGACAGTTTGCTGCGAGCGCATCCATCTGCGACAAGCTCGTTCGGGCGAATCCGCAGATCGTCCGGGCGCGCTGCACTCTGGCGTGGCTGGCGATCGCGCGCGGCCTCGATGACGAAGCGCTGCGTCGCGTGGAGGAGTACGGCGAGGCGGCGCTGAGGCTCGAGCGCCCGACCGTCGCACAGCGTCAGCTTCGTGCGATGGCGGAGGAGACGGAAAACGAAGGTGTGCTGGAGGGCATTGCACACGCGCTGCTCAAGCTCGGTGACTCGCTCTCCGCCGACCGCATTTTCGGATTCACGCACAATCCTTCCGCTCAGCGTCGCCGTGCGCACGCGAGTCCGGAGGACCGTGACCGGGCGATCATCTCCCGACTCACGAGCGCCTGGGGCGCCTGATCCTCGGAAACAACGGATTGCTGTAATCACCTCACCAGACGCACGAGGTGGCTCGATGCAGGTTTCAAGGCCCGCCGCGGTTCTCCGTGGCGGGCCTTTTCGTGTCCCGTGTGCAAACCGGTCCGTCTGGTTCGTCATTCAGTACGGACGCTGAGGATCATCGGTCCGGAGTGACGGATCCGCGTACGGTGCCGTGGTGGTACTATTGGGTGAACGCAAGCACGGACGGGGTGGGCCGGCTGGAAGCGTCGCATCCCATCCGCAGGGGCCATGACCAACTGGACGGAAGTCTACAACGGCACGTATCCGGACCTGGTCCGCTATCTCCACCGGAAGGTGTGGGACGAGGACCAGGCGCGGGATATGGCGCAGGAGGCGTTCGCCCGCGCGCTCGCCAGCAGCGCGACGAACGGCGCGCCGGACAATCCGCGCGCCCTGGTGTTCCGCATCGCTGCGAACCTCGCGCATGATGAGGCGCGGCTGGTCACGCGCAGGCGCAGGCACCTGACGCTGCTGGCCGCTGAAATGGACGAGACGCGCGCGCCCGATCCGCTGGAAACGCTGGAACGTGAGTCACGTGAAGCGGCGGCACGCGCGGCGCTCGGGCAGTTATCGGATCGGGACCGTGAAACACTGCTGCTGTGGGACGCAGGACTGAGTTATACGGAGATCGCCGGACAGACCGGCCTGTCCGTCGGCGCGGTGGGAACGACACTCTCGCGCGCACGCCGACGACTGGTCGAAGCGCACGCCGGCCTGGAGGCAAGACATGTCGCACGTGGATGATGGAATTCTGCACGCATACCTCGATGGCGCGCTGGACGCACTGGCGGATGCCGGGGAACTGCCGGACGGAGCAACGGCCGCCGATGTTCTGGCGCACCTGCGCGCCTGCGCCGACTGTCGGTCGCGGCTCGAGGCAGAACGTGCAGTGCGGGAAGCGGCCGGCGTCGTGCTCGGTGACGCATCGCTGTCGCACATTGACGTGCCTCCGTTCGCTGCCATAGAGTCGCGGCCGCGCCCCCGGCGATGGGTGCCGCTCAGCTGGGCGGCCAGCATCCTGCTTGCAATGGGTGCCGGATGGTGGGGCAGTGAGATGTGGCGCGCTCAGCCGGGATCGTTCGCAACCGGGCAGTTCGAGTCGCTCGCGTTGCCGTCGCCGGATCGGCTGGAGTCTACCGGAGCGCCAGTCATCGTGCCGGAATCACAGGCGATGGGCGGCGATGTCGGGGTCGATGCAGGAGAACTGCGCGGCGCCGACACGCGCGGCGGCGCAATGCGCGCTGACCGGACGGTGATCGACGCCCGCAGGGACGGTCAGGTAATGGCGCCCGCGTCGCAAGCAGCCGCGGTGACGTCCGCCGCGCCGCCAGAGGTCACGCCCGCGTCGCAAGCCGCGGTGACGTCCGCCGGCGACGCGCCACCACCCGTGGCGATGACCGCGGGCGCTCCCATCGGCGTGCCTCTCTCCTTCGCTTCGGGCGCAATCGCGCCGGGGGTGTTGTCCACGAGCGACTCGCAGGCGGCCGCGGCTGCCCGGCAGCGGGTGTTGGACGCGGACGGCGGGAATGCATCGTTCGATGTGGTCATCGAGCGGGAGCAGGCGGGTCGCGTTCCGTTCACAACGCCCGACTCGGCGGGCCTGCGCGCCCATATCGATCAGATCTTCGTCATCAGCGACGCGCCGGATGGGCGGATCGAAGTTGCGCGTGAGATCGGTCAGACGACGGTGCGTGTGCGTCAGACTCTGACGACGGGCGTCGATGTCGAACTGCTGTCGTGGAAGCTGGTCGCGGTCGAACTGAGCGCGCTGGTGGTTACCGGGCAGCGTGCGGCGCGTACCTTCACGCAGGCTCGCCCGGAAGAGAACAACCGGGTCAGCGAAACGCAGTCGAAGGGTGAGGAGAGGTCGGTCAGTGCGTGGATCGTGTCGGGTCCTGTGCGTACCCTGGCCGATGGCCGGCGTGAGGTCGTGCTGCATGCCGCGCCGTCCCTGTGGCTCGCGATCCGGGCGGACGTGAGCGAGCGGGAACTGCAGGTTCTCGCGTCACGGCTGACGCGGGCGGATATGACACAGCGCTGAAGTGCCGGGGCTGCCTGCCGGACTGGGCCGGCGCGCCCCTAACCTGGCGCGACCGGCCCATCAGCAGGTCGGCGTGATCAGTCCTCCGAGCCCCACGGCGCGGGCGGAACGGGGACGTCTGAGGACAGATCGAATTCGACGCGGAAGCGTCGATCCGTGCCCTCGCGCCGGAGTGCGTAAGCGAACATCGTCCCGGGCACGACCTCCATTGTCCAGACGTTTGTGGCGGCCGCAGGGATCAGCGAGGCGGTGAACTCGTCGGCCGGGAACTCCTGCCGCTCGGCTGAACCGCTGTCGCGCGTATCGCCACCGTACTGCGTCACTTCATCTTCGCTGCCATCCTCGTGACGATGATCGTGCTTCAGCCGCAGGCCGTCGTCCGTGCGCGTCAGCACCCACGTACGCGACCGGTCCTCGCCGACGTGGAAGGGAATCCGGATCTCGCCGTCCGTGCACGAGCGCACGTGCATGACGAGGGACTTGTCCATGAACGCCGTATCGCCGGGCAGCGGCTCGATCACACTGCCCTCGTGGGCGGTCCCGCACAGTGACTGGAGCGAACTCCAGAACGCATCCTGCGGATCCGCCGAAGCGACGGCAGTCGTGTCCATCGCCGAACTGTCCGCCTCCGGCGCGTCACCGCCGCAGCCCAGCAGTATCGCTGCCGTGAAAGCGGCCATCCTGTAGTTCATCATCGACCGGCTCCTGATAATGGGGTCTGTGAAGATACACGCCCGACCGGTGGGGGCCAGTCGTACTGCCGGGACGACGCATGCCGGGGCGTGCGCTCCCCGCTCCACCCGTGGCGGGAGGCCAGGACGGCGTGCGCTGCCCGCTCATTCCGTGGCCGGCCGGCAGGACGGCGTGCGCCGCGCGTCGAAACGTTGCAGGTTACCGGAATGGATTCACGACCACGCCGGCGACCGGAGCCCGGGGACAGCAGGCCGGAAGTCGCCGGACGGACGCCGGCAGCCCCCGGACAGACCGCATGAGCGGGCCCGGGTACGATATGTTCGCGGTCACCGCGCACGGGCTGGCGGATCTGTGTGCGGCCGAACTGGCTGGGCTCGGCATCGCCGGCCGTGTCGAGACGGGCGGCGTCGCGTGGTCCGGCAGTGCCTCGTCGCTGTACCGCGCGAATCTCGAGCTGCGCACGGCGAGCCGTGTCATCGCACGAGTCGGCGAGTTTGGCGCGCGCGGTTTTGCCGAGCTCGAACGGCGAGCAGCGAAGCTGCCGTGGCAGGATTTCCTGAGTGCGGGCAGTGAAGCGACGCTCCGTGTCACGTGCCGGAAGTCGAAGCTGTACCACGCGGGCGCCGTCGCGGAGCGTGTTGCGCGGACACTCGCGGGCGTGGGCGTGACCGTGCCCGACGCCGTGACCGGCGATGATGACGACGACGCGCACAGCGCTGACATCCGCGGCCAGCTGATCATCGTGCGCTTCATGCGCGACGTCTGCACGATCAGCGTGGATTCGTCCGGCGCGCTGCTGCACCAGCGCGGTTATCGGCAGGCGCTCGCGAAGGCTCCGCTCCGCGAGACCATTGCGGCGGCCATGCTGCTTGCGAGCGGCTGGCGCGGCGATTCGCCGCTGATCGACCCGCTGTGCGGTTCGGGCACGATCCCGATCGAGGCCGCACTGCTCGCGCGGAGCATCGCGCCCGGCATCGCACGAGCGGACCTGACGCCTCGACGGTTCGCGTTCGAATCATGGCCGCACTTCGAGCGCGCGTCCCTCGACGACGTCGTCCGCGACGCCCGCTCGCGCGTGCGGCCGGCGCGTGCACGGATCGTCGCGGCGGATCGCGATGCGGGAGCTGTCGCGGCGTCGCGTGCCAATGCGGAGCGCGCGGGAGTGGCGGCCGACATCGAGTTCAGGAGGGTACAGCTGTCCGATCTCGAGCCGGCGGCGGGCGGCGGACACGTGGTCACCAACCCGCCGTACGGCGTGCGGGTCGGTGACCGCCGCAATCTGCGCGAGCTCTATGCGATGCTCGGTGACACGATCCGGTCGCGGCGGCCGGGCTGGGAGGTCACCATGCTCGCCGCGGATGACGCACTGGCTGTGGCAACCGGGCTGCCGCTTACGGAGCTGCTCGCCACACGCAACGGCGGCATACCCGTTCGCCTGCTGACCACCGCCTGCGCTCGCACGCACACGCAGGCCGATGGGGTGTACCAGCGTCTACACAATCAGGAGGGGACAGTATGATACGGAATCTCATGGGCATGTGCGCGGTAGCTCTGACGGCGGCTGCGTGCGGCGGCGCCGCGAACACGGGCGACGTGCGCGTGGCCGCCGGTGAGGAGCTGGGTGCTGCCGGCGCACATGCTGTCGGCACGGACGCCGCCGTGGCGCCGACCGATACGCTCGTCGTCTACAAGACACCGACCTGCGGCTGCTGCAACGACTGGGTGGACCATGTGAAGGAGAACGGTTTCGCCGTCGTCACGCAGGATCTGAACGATCTGACGGAAACGAAGCGGCAGCTCCGCGTGCCGGCCGGCCGGTTCTCGTGCCACACCGCCACGGTCCGCGGCTACACGATCGAGGGGCACGTTCCCGCGGATCTCATCCATCGTCTCATCAGCGAGAATCCGCGCGGTGCCCGGGGGCTGGCCGTGCCGGGAATGCCCATGGGCTCGCCCGGCATGGAAGGTCTCTTCAAGCAGGACTACGAAGTGCTGCTGTTCGATGACGACGGCAACGTGCAGGTTTACGCAGAGCGCTGACCCCGTGCGGCGCCATGCCGCTGCTCCCTGTCGTGAAAGGATACAATGAGCGTGCCGAAGGCTGCGATTCGACCGGACCGCATCGATTACTACATGCACATCGCGATGGCGGTCAGGCGCCGGGCGAACTGCATCGGCAATCGTGTCGGCGCGATTCTCGTCCGCAATGACCGCATCGTCTCCACCGGCTACAACGGTACGCCGGAGGGCACGCGCAACTGTGATGAGGGCGGCTGCGAGCGCTGCGCGAACCGCACGCGATACCAGGCCGCACACGGCTATGACGTGTGTATCTGCGTGCACGCGGAGCAGAACGCGCTGCTGAGTGCTGCGCGTTTCGGCATTCCGATCGAGGGCGCATCGATCTACACCACCATGCGGCCGTGTTTCGGTTGCACGAAGGAACTCCTGCAGGCGCGCATCCAGGGTGTGTACTACATGCACGAGTGGCGGCATCCCAACGATGAGCTGTGGCGCCAGTACGAGCTTCTCCAGGAGCGGTTCCCCGGCGGAGTCACGCACGTCAGCGTGCCCGACGCTGATGCGGAGTGGGCGGTGTCGTCGATGCGCGAGATGGACCCGGACACCGGCCACAGCATCCCGGGGTAATGTCCGTCCCGTCCGCGCCTGCCGTCTGGGAGGACGGCAGCTGGCATGAACTGCCCTCGCTCGGCACCGACCTGACGGTCGACGCATGCGTCATCGGTCTGGGCGGGTCCGGCCTCGCCTGCGTCCACGAACTGCTCGACATGGGAGTCCGCGTCGCCGGTATCGACGCCGGCCGTGTGGCCAGCGGTGCGGCCGGCCGCAACGGCGGGTTCCTGCTCGCCG
Organism: Gemmatimonadota bacterium; assembly: GCA_018224305.1. Taxonomy (GTDB): domain Bacteria; phylum Gemmatimonadota; class Gemmatimonadetes; order Longimicrobiales; family RSA9; genus SH-MAG3. The sequence continues at coordinate 2,874 of JAGTUV010000236.1, read as the reverse complement.
GCTGCTACGACTTCTATCATGACGCAGTCACGCGCCACGGCCGCGCCCGCGCGCTGTCCATCTATCAGGCGACGCTCCAGCAGATCGACCGGATCGCGGATGAGACACCCGCAGCCGTGCGGCGCACGGGCTCCATCCGTCTGGCGACGAGCGATGATGAACGGGAGGACTGCAACGCGCAGCTTGCCGCGATGATCGCGGATGGCCTGCCGGTGGAACCCTACTCGGGTGCTGAAGGCGACGGCCTGCTCATCCCATCGGATGCGGCATTCGACCCGCTCATGCGTGCCCGTCTGCTGGCGCTTCACGCGATCGAGCGGGGGGCGCACCTCTTCGAAAACTCGCCGGCACTCTCGATCGAAGACGGTGCCGTGATCACGGCGGGCGGGCGTGTCAGATGCGGCGCGGTGATCGTTGCGGTGGATGGCGCACTCCAGCACGTACTGCCCGAACTGGCCGCGCGGGTGCGGACCGCACGACTCCAGATGCTCGCGACTGCGCCCGATCCCGACGTCCGGATCCCGCGACCCGTGTACGCGCGCTACGGCTTCGAGTACTGGCAGCAGCTCACGGATGGACGCGTGGCGGTCGGCGGCTTTCGCGATCTGGGCGGTGACGCGGAATGGACGGCGGGCACCGATGTCACGGAGGAGATCCAGGCTGCGCTCGAGCGACAGTTGCGCGAAGTGATCGGGTCACACGCACCGATCACGAGACGCTGGGCCGCGAGTGTCGGCTACACCCCGGACGGCCTGCCCATCCTGGAGCAGGTGCGACGCGGTGTGTGGGCGGCGGGCGGATACTCCGGAACGGGCAACGTGCTCGGCGCACTGTGCGGACGTGCTGCGGCGCGTCTCGCGCTCGGCGATGGGGCGTCCTTCGCGGCGATCCTGCACGGACACCCGGAGGCCGCGTCCGCACCGTCCGGCGGCAGAGGTCGCGGCGTCGCCAGGCGCACCGACGGGTGAGCCGTCCTGGAGGCACACGCGGATCCGACCCGTCCCGTCAGGATCCCTGCTCTCCGTTCGACCGGTTGCTGCGCCGCTGCTTCGAGCGCTTCCACAGCACGTACCCGTACGAGAAGAAACCGACGAAGAACAGCATTGTCGCAAACCACAGGATTGTGCTCATGACCGGTCCGCCTCGCCTCTCATCGTGAACCCACTGTCTCTCACGCCACCCGACATTCGCTGCACCACCCGCATGGGCATGATTCATCACAAAGCTTGAACCATCGACCGTCCCGGCGCAACTTGCAGCACCAGTGGTTGCGGCCGGCGCAACGCTGCCCGCCGGCACATGTCCGAGACTGCAACAAGGCTGTCGGCGCGTGACGTTCCAACCCGCGAGGATGCACTTTGACTGTGTTCATGATCCGGACTGTGCTGCTGCCATCCGTACTGATTGCGCTGCTCGTACTGGCCGGCTGCTCGACGGACCCGTCCGGTGACGCAGCAGCGGCCGCGCAGGAACAAGCGCCAGCCTGGCCGATTCACGAGGAGTCCGCTCTTTCCATCGGTGTCGTCGATGGAGACGAGCGCTATCAGATGCATCAGGTCGTCGGTGCCGCCCGACTCGGCAATGGCAATATCGCCGTGATGAACAGTGGGTCGAGTCAACTGCGCATCTATTCGCCGGATGGCATGTTCATAGCCGCCCATGGCCGGCCGGGCGAGGGGCCGGGTGAGTTCCGGCAGGCGTCGCGACTGCACCTCATTGGCGACACGATCTTCGTGTATGACGGCCGCTTGCGGCGGCAGTCGCTGCATGATCAGACCGGTGCGTTCATCGAGAATCGATCACTGCAACCCGCACCGGGACGTTTCCAGCTCGATGACTGGTTGTACGAGCGCAGCTGGATCGACGGACCGCCGTTCGGCGTCGGTCGTGCGCCGGTGAAGGCAGCGGTACGGCAGCTGCCGGAGCCGGACTCCATTGACGTGTTCCGCTACGTGCGCGTGTCGCCGTGGGGTCATCTCTGGGTGAGGGAGCACAATGAGCCTGATGCCCCGACCATCGGCTGGCACATTTACGACATGAACGCGCGTGCCATCGGGCGCGTGGAGCTCCCCGGCAGCTTCGAGGTGTTCGACTTCGGCCCCGACTACCTGCTGGGCCGCATGCGCGACGATCTCGACGTCGAGTACGTGCGGATGTTCGACATGGAGCCGGCGATCGTGCCGCGGCAGCGCATGACATTCACGGGGTCACCCACGGACACGACGCGTGAGATGGCCGCCGACACCGCGTTCACGGACCAGCGTCAGGCCATGGTCGGATCGCTGCGCATGCTGACCGGCAGCCAGGAAATCTACTACTCGACACCGGAGAACCGGTATCGCTACGCGACCGACACATCGCAGCTCGAGGGCTTTGAGGCGCCCGAAGGGGTGGCCGTCCGGATCGTCACGGCGAATGAGCGCGGCTGGAATGCAATTGCAATGGATCGTGCAAGCGGACGCATGTGCGGCGTAGCCATCGGGTTCGCGGCGCCGCCCGGCTGGACGCCCGGCGTGGTGTCATGCCAGTGAGCGGCGCCGGGAGCAGCGGTGCCGCCGAGCGGTCGCGTCGCGTGTTCGATTCGCGGCCGGCCGTGCTCGTGACGGGAGCGTCGAAGGGAATCGGCGAGGCGTGCACGCTGCGGCTGGCCCGCGATGGGTTTCGCGTGTATGCGGGCGTGCGCCGCGATGCCGACGGGATGGCGCTGGTCGGACAGGCGGGCGATGCCGTCATTCCGGTGCTGGTCGATGTGACCGATGGCACGCAGATCGCCGAGGCGGCTGAGCGGATCGACAGCGAGTGCGGCGAGCGCGGGTTGCAGGCGCTGGTCAACAATGCGGGCGTCGCCGTGGCTGGACCGCTCGAGTTCCTGCC
>JAGTUV010000235.1 GCA_018224305.1 Gemmatimonadota bacterium | reverse complement strand
CGGCCGGCCACTACCGTCGCCGCGGCATCGTGCGTCGCATGTCACCGGGATGCAGCGGCTGCAACCGAGCAGGGTGCCGGTCGCGACCTGCATCCCCTGCACACCGCTGTCACATGCAGCGGCTGCCACGAGAACGTGTCGCACCGCATCGTAGCCATGAGCAGCGGCGTCAGGCTCGACTGCACTCAGTGCCACGCCACCGCCCACGACATACGGCCGGGCGAACGGTTCACGCCTGCGACCTGCAACGGATGCCACGTCCAGGTACACGCCGACGAGCAGCGACTCATGCTCGGCTCCGCCCCCGCGGGACTCGTCGCGACGCCCGGTGACAAGTTCCTCGTCGGCCTGACATGCCGGTCCTGTCACGTTCAAACCGCCGACGGCTCCGCAACACGCACAAACTGCGTCGACTGCCACTCCCCCGAGTACGCGACCGTGCTGCGCTGGTGGGAAACCGGCAGCACGGACCGGATCGCACAGACCGCCCGCTACGTCGACGCGGCCCGTGCCGCTGCCGGCACCGCAACGGCTGCGGATGCGCTCGTCCACGCGGACGCGGCGGATTCACTGCTCGCGTTCGTCCGGCGCGGCGGGGCCGCGCACAACCTGCCGCTGTCCCACCATGCGCTGGAGGAATCGCTCACCCGCGCTGCGGCCGTATACACCGCGTCGGGCAGCGCTGCGCCCGCCCGGCCCGACCTCGGCCGCGCCCCGCGCATGGGTCAGTGCACCTACTGCCACTACGTGTGGACGGAGCCACGCTTCCAGCTGGACATGCCTGATGCGTTCCACCGCAGCGCCATGTCGCGCGGCGAGCGCGCTGCACGGATCATCGAGCCCGCCAACCCCTGAGACCGCGCGCTACACGTGCGCCGGACGCGCGACTGCCGCCGCCGGAATGACCAGGATGTCACAGCGCGCGCTGCGAAGCACGGACTCGGCCACGCTCCCGATCAGCAGCCGCGACGCCCCGGTCCGGCCGTGCGTGCCGAGCACCAGAAGCTCCGCCTCCCATTCGGCCGCCTCCGCCGGGATCTCCCGTGCCGGATCACCCACCCTGACCCGCGCCGCCGGCCGACGCGCGCCGCCGACATCATCCAGAAACGCATCCAGTCGCTGACGTCCTGCGGCCGTGAATCCCCTGGGCTCGATCGGCGCGATCAGCGGGATGTCGTAGCCGACCACCAGCAGCGTGCGCAGCTCGGGCTCGGCCGTGTCCGAAAGCAGCGCAGCCAGTTCGACGCCCCGCCCGTGCACCCTTGCACTGAGTTCCGACAGGTCCGTCGTCAACAGCACGCGTCGCAGCGCGATACCCAGGCTCCGGTGCACCAGCACCGGAGCCGTCGCGCCTCGCAGTACCCGCTGCGCAGTCGTGCCCAGAAGTGCACGTGCGACCGCACCGTGCCGCGTCCCGCCCACGATGATCAGGTCGGCCTCCACCTCCGAGGCAACGTTCAGAACGGCCATCGCCGGCGGCGCGGGTACCGCGCGGCAGGTCACAGCCCCGCTGGTCCCCGCCGCCTCCGGCGACAACCTCCGCACCTGCGCCTCCAGCAGACCCTGCACGCGCCTGTGGATGTCCTCGATCGCCTCCGCACCGTATGCCGACAGCTCGACATACGGATACAGCACCGGATCCGGCAGATGGTACGCATGCACGACATGCAGTGCAGCCCCAAGCGAAGACGCCAGTTGCACGGCGTACTCGAGTTGTGGATCCGCCGCGGCTTCGGCAATGCCGACCACGACGTTGCGAATCGTCTTCATGGCCGCCTCCTCCGGGTGGTGCCGGGTGACCGGCGAGCAGGTCGTTCCGCCGTCAATCGATGATGGAGAGCCGCGCATTCGCTGTCAGTCGGGATACCCGATATGCGATGTGGTGAAGTTCCTCACACGAACGCGCGCCACATGTTCCGGCGGAATGACTGTTGCACCCTCCCGGAACGTGGGCCAGCGCTGCGCCGACTCGGTGTTCCGCGGCGCGTGAGCACGCTGGCGGCCGTACGGTAATACTTGTCATTCGTCGCGACACCGTGGCAGGAACGGCGCTGTCGCAGCAGCTGGACGAGTACCGGTCCCGGGCCGCGCAGTTGACGGAGACCCGGGAGTCGCCCGAGCACAGCAGCCACGTGCGCGAGGTGTTCGATGATGCCGCGGCGCTGATCGCCCGCATCGAGGACACCCGAGACAACGCCGGTGCCGCGCTGGAGCGCCGTGCCCCGCGTGTGCAGCAGGCGGCCGATGCAATTTCAGTGGACCGTCCCGTACTGGAGCAGCGCGCCGAGGTGGGTGCGTTCTTCGCCGAAGCATCCTCGGCGCTCCGCGCCATGGCAATGCCTCGCTGAATTTTCGGGAGCGTGCGACGGACGCGCCTGCCAGCGCGTCGTCGCACGCTCCATGTCATAAGACCGCCGTCCTCCACCCGGCGGTGCGTGCACCCCCTTCGGCCACACCCGGCCCCCGCGCTACACTTCATGCATATCCACGATGAATCGCCACCCGACAGACGTCGAAACCACGCGTGTCCGCGACTCCTATTGACAGCTACAGAAGATGTGCCCATCCTTCTGTCGACACCTACAGAACGACGAGGCCGCTATCGTGAACGCGCGCACACAGACCGACGCCCTGCGGGGCTCCCTGGATCTGCTGATACTGAAGACGCTGTCCCTGGAGCCGATGCATGGGTGGGGCATCAGCCAGCGGGTGCAGCAGAGTTCCCGGGGCGTCCTCGAAGTGAACCAGGGTTCGCTGTATCCTGCACTTCAGCGCCTCGAGAAGGAGGGGCTGGTGACGAGCGAGTGGGGCAGAACGGACAACAACCGGCGCGCGCGGTACTACCGGCTGACGGCGCGGGGCCGTCGCGCGCTGGGCGAGGAGCTGGAGAGCTGGAAGCGTTTCGCGGCCGGCCTGGAAGCTGTGCTGCGCACGGCCTGAACGGCCATTCGTCGCCAATTCTACGAGGGAGCGGGCACCTTGAGCTGGCTGAGAAGCATGGAAGCACGCGCGCGCCTGCTGTTCGGGAGGCGGTCGGCTGAAGCGCGCATGGAGGAGGAGCTGCAGTTCCATCTGGAGATGGAGACGGAGCGACTCGTGCGCGAGGACGGGCTGGACACGAAGGAGGCGAGACGTCGTGCGCACGTCATGTTCGGCGGCCAGGACAGCTACCGCGAGTCGATGCGCGAGGGACGCGGCATGGCGTGGCTGTCGGGTCTGCGTCTGGACTTGAAGCTGGGCGTTCGAATGCTCGTGAAGTATCCGGTGCTCACGGGTGCGAGCGTACTGGCGCTTGCGGTTGCAGTGGCGCTGGCGGTTTCCTGGTTCGAGTTCATGTCGAACATGGCGGTTCCACATCTGGGTTGGCCTGACGAAGACCGGATCGTCCGCATTCAGAACCTGGACCTGGAGACGGCCGGAGTCGAGCGAAGATCACTTCACGACTACGAGCTGTGGCGTGACCAGGTGCGGTCGATCACGGATCTGAGCGCCGCATCCACGACCACGTACACGCTGACGACGGACGACGGCCTGAACGCGACGCTGGTCGGTGTGCGCGTCACACCAGCCGCGCTGCGCCTCTTCGGAGCGCGGCCGTTGCTGGGCCGGTCGCTGACGGATGCGGACTACGAGGCGGACGCACCGCCGGTCGTCATGATCGGGTTCGACGCGTGGCACCGTGTGTTTGGCGGCGATCGATCCGTGCTCGGCCGTGTCGTGCGGCTCGGAACGGAGCACGTGAGCGTGGTCGGAGTGATGCCGGAGGGTTTCGAGCCGCCAATGAATCACGAGCTATGGACGCCGCTCCGGGAGAGTGCGCTCGGTTACGAGCGACGCAGCGGTCCGCCGCTGTCGGTGTTCGGCCGTCTGGCGCCCGGATCGACGATCGAGGCCGCGCAGGCCGAACTCAGGGTCATCGGCGAGCGAACTGCGGCGGCGTTTCCGGAGACTCACGGGCGTCTGCGGCCTGAAGTCGTCCGACTGAAATCGGCGAACGACATGGCCGGGGTCGCCATGCTGCTCAACATCCCGTTCCTGCTGTTCCTGATCGTGGTGAGTGCGAACGTGGCCACACTGCTGTTTGCGCGCACTGCAACGCGAGAGAGCGAGATCGCGATGCGGATCGCGCTCGGTGCCAGTCGACGCCGGGTCATTCTGCAGCTCATTGCCGAGGCACTCGTGATCACGTCGCTCGGTGCGCTGCTCGGCCTCGCATTCGCGCAGGCGGGCTTCGGTCGCGCAATGGATCTGTTCTGGGAAGTCCAGCAGATGCGGCCGCCCTACTTCTTCGACTCGGAACTGTCGGCCCCCGGCATACTCTACGTGGTCACACTGGCCATGCTCGGCGCTGCCATCATCGGTGCGATTCCGGGGCTGCGGGCCACCCGCAGGCAGCTGCGCGACCTCATCGGCCAGCCCGGCGGCTCGGGAATGAAGTTCGGCGCAGTCGCGACGGTCGTGATCGTGGTGCAGGTTGCCTTATCCGTCGCGTTCATCCCCGTTGCGATCATGAACGCGCAGGAACTGCTGCCGGACCGGGAGAGGACCCCGTTCCCCGCGCATACGCACCTGACCGGCCGGCTGGCGCTTCAGCCGGGACCGGGTCGGCAGGACCGCGCGGACGGTGCAGAGCTGCTCGCCGAGGTGCAGCGACGTCTGATCGCCCAGCCCGGCGTCGTCGCCGCCACGCGGGCGAGCCGCATGCCGGGCTTCAACCACCCGACGACCACCGTAGAGATCGACGATGACAGCATCCGCATTGTGCGCGCGCGGGCACTCGCGATCGACCCTGATTTCCTCGATGCCATGGGCGCGCGCATCATCGCCGGCCGCGCGTTCAGCGATACGGACGTAATGGCTGACAGCCGCGTTGCCATCGTGGATGAAGCCTGGGCCCGCGAGACGTTCGGCGCGCGCAACGCGGTGGGCCGCCGCATCCGGTTCCCTGCCGGCACTGACAATCAGCAGGACGGCTGGTATGAAATCGTCGGCCTTGTGGAGGGCATGTCGTCGGCGGTGGGACCGGGCTCGTACGTGCCGCTGTTCCATCCCCTGCGGCCGGAAGAACATGAAGCGATCCAGTTCTACCTGCGAACGGAAGATCAGCCGGCAGCGCATGCACCGCAGGTGCACGCACTCGTGGCGGGCGTCGATCCCGACCTCGTGATCTCCGACATCGCCACACTGGACGATGCGTGGCGCCCCGTCCAGCGTGCCGACAGGTTCTTCGCCGTGGCGCTCGGCCTGGTCGGCCTCATCATCGTGCTCTTCGCGCTCATGGGCGTGTACGCGCTCACGTCGTTCTCCGTCGCGCAGCGCACACGCGAGATCGGCATCCGTGCCGCGCTCGGCGCCAACCCGCGGCGCATCCTGGCGTCGATATTCTCGCGTGCACTCGCACAGATCGGTCTCGGCATCATAGCGGGCATGCTGCTCGTAAGTCTGACCGTCGCACGCAGCCCCGAAGGTTTGCGGCTCGTCGCGGGCGTCGCTGCCGCGATGGTGATCGTCGGACTCATCGCCTGCACACTGCCGGCCCTGCGTGCACTGCGCATCCAGCCGACCGAAGCGCTGCGCGCGGAATGAGCTATCGCGTCACGCCATCAGATTTCTGACGACAAACCACAGGTTCGCCGGGCGCTCGGCAATGCGCCTCATGTACCACGGAAACCAGTGTTCGCCGTAGCTGATCAGGACACGTACGGATGTGCCGCTGCGCGCCAGGTCCCGCTGCATCGCGGCGCGGATGCCGTATAGCATGTGAACCTCGTACGCACGTGCCGGAAGCTTCTGCCTCTCCGCATACTCCCGGACGTCTTCGATGATGCGCGCGTCATGCGTGCCGAGCACCGTGAATGCGCCGGCGGGTGAGTGATCGAGCAACCGCTTCGCCAGCGTGACAAATGCCACATCGGTATCACCTTTCCGCGCGTGCGCGATGTCGGCCGGCTCACGGTAGGCACCCTTTACGAGTCGGATCGACGGCGCGAGCGGCAGGAGCGACTCCACATCGGCAGGGGTGCGATGCAGGTACGCCTGGAGACAGAGACCCACGCGCTGATGATCGCTCCGCAACTGACGGTAGAGTGCGAGCGTCGCATCGACGTAAGTGGACTCTTCCATATCGAGCCACACCGTCGAGCCCGCCGCCCCGGCCGCAGCGACGAGCGCACGCACATTCTCCATGCACGCGCCGACATCCACAGCGAGCCCCAGGTGCGTGAGCTTCACGGAGATCTCCGTCGGCAGGCCCCGCTCACGAACGGCATCGAGCAGCGACATATAATGCTGCCGCACCGCGTCTGCCTCTTCGCGAGTGGAGATCTGTTCACCCAGGTTCGTCAGCACGGTGCCGATGCCCTCTGCACTGAACTCGTCTGCCGCCGCGAGCGCCGCCGTCATGTCCTCCCCCGGCATGAACCGTCGCACGGCCCGGCGTCCGAACGCGCGGCTGCGGAACTGATCGGCGAGGAATTGACTGCGCGATGCGCGCAGGAGAGCAGCACGGGCGATTGACATCGCGGATATCCCCGGGTTCAGCGGACGACGTCCGTCCGCTGCGTGAGCGACAGTCGATCGACAGCCGCCGACCGTGTCGCCGGCTGACGACCACGACATGATCACCCGCTGTCGGGATCGCGGGCAAGTGCAGCATGCGTCGAGTCATGCCGTCGCGCGGCCAGGGGGCACGAACGCCACCGGGCGGAGCCGGCGGGCGGG
>JAGTUV010000234.1 GCA_018224305.1 Gemmatimonadota bacterium | reverse complement strand
TTCGCGAGGCGGTCTTCAGGCGCGCCGCGAGTGCCGTCGCTTCGGCGGGCACGGTGAGGTGGCCCTGGCCGGAGATCGGCATGAGGAACGTGGCGAACACCACGGCGTCGGCGCGCTGTGCCGCGGCAACCGCGCTGTCATGCATGGCCCGCGATGTGTTCTGATCCACGCGCAGGAATGTGACATCCCGGCCGTAGATCCGGCGGAACTCATCGGTCAGGGGGAAACCGGCGCGCACATCGTTCGGCGCGGAAAACGCAATGACCGCCAGACTGCGGATCCGGCGTGGATCGAGCGGCAGGTTCCTGTTCGCGTCGCGCACGAGCGTGAGCGAACGCGCGGCGATGTCGGCCGCGACCGACTCGTGCTCGGGGGCGCCGACGATACGCGTCACGGAATCGATCGGGACCATGCGCTCCCGGTGCAGACCGAGGGCTGCTTTCGCGCGCAGGATGCGCGCGACGGAACTGTCCACCCGCGTGTAGTGGATGCGGCCGGAGCGAACGGCCGAGACGAGTGCGCGATGCGCGAGCACAGGGTCGGGCGGCGAGAGCACCACATCGGCACCGTCTTCCACCGCGCGCACGGCAATCTCACCCGGCGAATAGCCCGGTGTGTCTCGCAGCGCACCCATCGTCATTGCATCCGTGATGACCAGACCGCGGAATCCCATGCGGCGGCGCAACAGGTCACCGCCGATCTGCGGTGCCAGCGTGGCCGGGACAACGGCGCCGCCGGTGAGGGCCGGCACCGCAATGTGGCCCAGCATGACGCTCGATACCCCCGCGGCGATCGCCGCCCGGAACGGCACGAGCTCGCGCGCCTCGATCGTATCGAGCGGCGCATCGATCACCGGCATCTCCACATGCGAATCCACATGCGTGTCGCCGTGACCGGGGAAATGCTTCGCCGTCGTCAGGACACCGCCGGCCGTGGCGCCGCGGATGAACGCGGCGGCGAAGTTGCCCACCATGACGGGATCGCTGCCGTAGCTCCGGACATTGACGATGGGGTTGGCGGGATCCGTGTTGATGTCGACGACGGGAGCGAACACCCAGTGGATGCCCACCGCACGCGCCTCACGCGCCGTGATGCGACCGGCGAGTTCCGCCAGGCCGGCGTCGCCGGTTGCACCGATCCCCATGTTGAACGGGAACGCCGTCCCGCCGGCCGCTTCAATGCCGTACGGCAGGTACGTCGGCCGCCACAGACGCATGCCGGAGCCCCACTCGAGGTCGGCGCCGAACAGGAGTGGCAGCCGTGCACGCGCCTGGAGCCTGTTCAGCTTCATGGCCACATCCAGCGGTGAGCCGATCCCGACGACGAAGCCGCCTACGCGCGCTTCATCAACGAGTTGCTCGACCTGCCTCATCGCCGACCCGCGATAGTTCTCGAAGCCGCCGTCCACCCGGAGCATCAGCATCTGGCCGACCCGCTCCTCGAGCGACATGTTTGCCAGGGTGCTGTGCACCCAGGTCTCGTCGGGCAGGTCGAGTGGCGCGGGCGGCAGCGGCTGCGGAGGCGGCACGGGCGTGCGCGCACACGATCCGAACACGACGGTTGCAGCGGTCAGCAGTGCGAGCGGACGCATGCCAATCATCGCGACGCACTCACCGCTGCGATGTCCACACCATCGCCCACCTGGTGCCAGGGCGGGATGGGGATGGGCAGCCGGCCGCCGACCGGCGCCCGGCCCAGCAGTGCGCGTGCGGCCGCGCTCTGCGCGGGATCCCACGGCGCCCACGCGACGACATACGTCCCGATCTGCGGGAGCTGCTGGATCACGTACGGATTGCCGAACGCGATCACGATGGTCGGCCGGCGAAGTGCAATGGCTGCGATCGCCTCCGCTACCGCCGGTTCGATGCCGATCCCCTCCTTGCCGGCCACCACCCTGATGAACGGAGCGAAGATCACGACATCCGCACTGTCCGCCTGCGCCGCTACCTCCGCGAGCCGGCGCGCGTCCGCACTTCCGGACAGCGACGCGCGGGTCAGGTGCTCGACGCCACCGGCCAGCTCGCGCTGAAACGCGCGGCCGGCGACAGGATCGTAGTCGTCGGTGTAGACAATGCTCAGGACACGGCGCGCGCGCAGCGGCAGCAGGTTGTCCTCGTTTCGCACCGCCGTGATCGACCGTTCCGCGGCCTCTGCCGCGATCCGGAGGTGTGCCGATGTGCCCACCACCTCCGGGATCCGCGCGACGTCGACCAGGGCGTCGGCGTTCAGGCCGAGCTGTTGCTTCGCGCGCAGGATGCGCAGGACGGACTCATCGATACGCGACTCCGTCAGCTCGCCGCGCCGGACGGCATCGATCACCGCATCGATGACCACCGGCACGTCGGCCGGCATCATCTGGAGCAGCACATCGGCCCCCGCCAGGAGCGCCAGCACGCCGGACATGCCCGCGCCCCACCCGTCCACGATCGCACCCATGTCGAGCGCGTCCGTGTAAACCATGCCATTGAATCCCAGTTCGTCACGCAGCAATCCCGTAAGCAGCCGCGGATTGAGCGTGGCCGGCACACTGTCCCCGGTGAGCGCGGGGAACGCGATGTGTGCGCTCATGACACCCGCCACGCCCGCGTCGAATGCAGAGCGGTACGGCGGCAGTTCCACGGTATCCGCGCGCGTCTTGTCCACCGTGATGTAGGGAAGCTGAACGTGCGAGTCGGTGCCCGTGTCGCCATGACCGGGGAAATGCTTGGCCGTCGCCAGCATGCCGTGGTCCTGGATGCCGCGCACATGCGCCGCGGCCATGCGCGCCACGAGTGCCGCGTCGGCGCCGTAACTGCGCGTATTGATGATGGGGTTCGCGGGATTGTTGTTGACGTCGACCACCGGGGCGAACGTGACGTGCACTCCCGCGGCGCGACCCTCGAGTGCAGTGACGCGACCGAGTTCATACGCGAACCTCTCGTCGCGCGACGCGCCCAGACCCATGAGTGGCGGGAAACGCGTTCCACCCCCATTCTCAAGGCCGTACGGCAGGATCGTCCCGGCATTCAACACCTGACCGGGTCCGTGCTCCATGTCTGCCGTCACGAGCAGCGGCACGGCCGACATCTGCTGGAGCATGTTGAGCTTGACGGCCATCTCGAGCGGCGGTCCGACCGTGACAATGACGCCGCCAATGCCGAGGTCGCGCACCCAGTATGCAATGCGGTCGTAGGAGCCCGTTCCGATCGGCAGGTATTCGCCGCCGATCCGCGGCATCATGAGTTGACCGACCTTCTGCCGCAGCGTCATGCCGCGCAGCGTTCGACCTGCCCAGTCACCCGCTGCTGCTGCGGAGCCGGACGGCGGATCCGGCACCGGGGCCGGAGTCACCGCCGTACCGGACGCGCAGGCCGCCAGAAGCACCGCGCATGCAGGGGGACCGACCCGGCGACGTGACAGGCTGAAACCCATTCCAGGACCTCGATATGAGACAGGCGGGAAAGTTCGAAGTTATGAGCGCGGCGATCATGCTGCAACGCAGGGCGGTGATCCCGGCCTGCGGCGCGGTGCTCTTCCTGTGCGGCTGCACCCCGGAACGGCAGACGACGCCGCAGCCGGACGGCACGTACGAGACCGGCATGGTGGTCACGGGACTGGGCGTGCTGCTGCGCGACGGTTCGCCGGTTCTCGAAGGCCGGCGCGTCGGATTGATCACGAATCACACGGGCATCGATGCCGATGGCACGTTCGGTGTCGACCGCCTGCTCGAAGACCCGCGCGTCCGGCTGACGGCACTGTTCAGTCCCGAGCACTCGATCACGGGAGCGGTCGAGGCGGGAGAGCATGTCGACAGCGGCGTGTACGGTGATACCGGAATCCCCATCCATTCGTTGTATGGCGCGACGCGGAAGCCGACCCCCGGGATGCTGGCCGACGTCGACGTCCTGGTGTTCGACATACAGGACATCGGCACGAGGTACTATACGTACGTGTGGACCATGGCGCTCGCGATGCAGGCGGCCGCGGAGAACGGCCGTGACTTCGTGGTTCTGGACCGCCCCAATCCCATTGGCGGCGAGCTGTTCCACGGCAACATCCAGGACTCGACGCAGCTCACGTTCGTCGGCCTCTACCCGGTCCCGATGCGGCACGGCTTCACACCCGGCGAGCTGGCGCAGTACCTCAACGAGGAGCACGGCATCGGCGCGCGCCTCACGGTGCTGCAGCTCGAGAACTGGAACCGTTCCTCGTGGTTCGAAGACACCGGCCTGCCCTGGGTGGCACCGTCACCGAACATGCCGAGCGTGGAGAGCGCAACGCACTATTCCGGGACCTGCCTGTTCGAGGGAACCAACGTGTCGGTCGGCCGCGGCACGGACGCGGCATTCTCCCAGATCGGCGCGCCCTGGATCGATGCGGACTCGCTCGCTGCACGCCTCGCCCGCTACGCCATGCAGGGCGTCCGCTTCGAACCCGTCACGTTCACGCCGCGCGATCCCGGCGACGGCAAGTTCGGGGGCACGCCCGTGCACGGCGTGCGGCTCGTCACGACCGATCGCAGCGTGTACGACCCGACGCGCGCAGGCATTGCGGTGCTCGTGGAGATACGCGCGCTGTATGGCGACCTACTGACGTTCAGCAGCGGCCACTTCGATCGACTGGCCGGCACCGAACGTGTACGCACAATGCTCAGCGAGGGCGCAACGCTCGAAGAGATCACTGCCACATGGTCCGGACAGCTCGCATCGTTCGCGGATGCTCGCGACCGCCACCTGCTCTACCCATGAGGGAGTCTGAATTCATGCGACGCCGTTCGACGTTGAGGCTCCTCACGCTCGTGCTCGTCACTTCCTGCGCGCCGGCCGCGGGGCGGACGGGTGCGATTCCGCGCACCGCCCAGCTGCCGCCGCAGGCGTTCGCGTCCGATCTCGGACCGCTGGAGACGGCGATACGCGAACGCATCGCGATCGAGACGGGCGAGTACGGCATCGCCGTCATCGACCTGGAGACCGGGCGCACCGGCGGCGTGAACGAGCGCGTCGTCATGCACGCCGCGAGCACCATGAAAGTACCCGTGCTGCTGGAGCTGTACCGTCGTGCCGGCGCGGGCGAACTGCGGCTGGACGACGAGATGACGGTCAAGGCCACGTTCCGCAGCATAGCCGACACGTCGCAGTACACCCTGTCGGCGGATGACGACAGCGAGCACACGCTCTACGAGCGCGTCGGCGACAGGGTGACGTTCCGCGAGCTGGCCCGTCTCATGATCGTGCGGTCATCGAACCTCGCGACGAACATCCTGATCGACACGCTGGTCGCAACGACAATCCAGGAGACCACCGATCGCGTCGGTGCTCCGGGAATGCGAGTGCTGCGCGGTGTCGAGGACATACCGGCGTTCAATGCGGGGATGAACAACAACACGACTGCGCTCGGCCTGGCACGCGTGCTCGCCGCGGTCGCGCGCTGCGACGTGCTGCCGCGCTCCGGATGTGACGAAGTGATCGATGTACTCGAGGGCCAGGAGTTCAACGACATGATCCCCGCCGGCCTCCCGCAGGGTACGCGGATCGCGCACAAGACCGGCTTCATCACCGGCATCCAGCACGATGGGGCCATCATCATGCCGGACGGCAGCGCGCCGTACGTGCTGGTCGTGATGTCGCGGGGAGCCGATACGACGGCCGCGCGCAATGTCGCGGCGGACGTCGCCCGGATGAGCTGGGAGATGCTCGGGCCGGGCGGATCACTGCGGCCGCGCTGGCCGGCGCCCACAGCCGAGCTGGTAGCCCTGCACGCGCGTCACCGCGTGCCGGCATTCCCCGCCCCGACTCTCGGCTACGAGGAGCTGTGGAACGCGCTCGGCCCGATCGTGGACGGCTCGGCCATCATCGACCGCGAGGTCACCGGGCGCGCCGCTTCCGGCCGGCCGATCTACCTGCTGCGCACGGGGACGGGACCCACACGTGTACTGTTCTGGTCACAGATGCACGGTGATGAGACTACCGCGAGCCGGTCACTCGCGGATCTGTACAACTACATCGCCGCCAGTCCCGGCGACACGCGCGTACAAACCTGGCGCGAGCGGCTCACGATTCTGGCGGTACCGATGCTCAACCCCGATGGCGCCGATGCACACCAGCGCAGGAATGCGTTCGGCATCGACGTCAACCGCGACGTCCGGCCGCTGGCCACGCCGGAAGGACGCGCCCTGCGGCAGGTGCAGCAACAGTACCAGCCGCACTTCGGCTTCAACCTGCACGATCAGAATCCGCGCTCGCGAGCCGGCACGACCAGCCGCACTGCGGCATTCGCGCTGCTGGCACCCGCACCCGACAGCGCCGCGACGCCGACGGAGAGTTTCGTCCGCGCCCGTCATCTCACCGCACACCTGGCCGGCGTCGTCGCACCGATGCTCGGGCAGCACCTCACGCGCTACGACGACACGTACAACGCGCGTGCATTCGGCGACGGCATGCAGAGCTGGAGGGTCAGCACGGTCCTGATCGAGTCCGGCTCATGGCGCGGCGATGAATCGAAGCACTACCTGCGCACTGCCAACTTCGTCGCGCTGGCAGCCGCACTGGATGCGATCGCGGACGGCTCGTACATGAACGCCGACATCGCACAGTACACCGACCTGCCGCAGAACGGACGCGCGTTCAACGACCTGCTCATCCACGGCGGTCACATCGTGCTCCCGGGCATGGCGCCGTACCGCGCCGACATCAGCATCAACGGCCGGTCGGTCGGCGGACCGGCGGAGACGCAGATCATGGAGATCGGCGACCTCGAAGGCACTGAGGCGCGCGACACCATCGACGCGACCGGCCTGTTCGTGCACGCCGTGACGCCGGACGGGATACCCTCGCTCCAGCCCGGCATGAGCCCGGCATTCCGGATCCGGCGCACGGCCGATCCCGCGAGCGAACTGGTGTGGGACATCAATGGACTGCACGCGCGGCGGCTGATGGTCAGGTAGGAAGGGCGACGACTGCGGGGTCCTGCTCCCGGCTGAGCACGCGCGCGGCCGCCGGGCCGGACGCCGGCCGACCCTACTTCTCGAGCAGCGCGGGCACCGTGGTCTCGAAAGCGGACGGATGGATGAGGACAGCGCCCTCGTCGGACAGGCGCAACTCGATGGGGCGGTCCCGGATCGCGCGGCGGAAGCCCTTCCCCTCGAGCACGCGGTGCACGAAGACGCGCCGCCCGACGACCATGACCACACAGAGCACGGGCACCGCGACGAACGGCCCGATCAGGTGCAGCAGATGCGCCATGATGAGCACCGCGAGGATGCTGAGGACGGGCGGCAGGTTTACCTGCCGCTCCATGATCATGGGTGAAACGATGTTGGTCTCGAATGCATGCACGCCCACGCCCAGCAGCACCACCCACAGCGCTTGCATCGCGCCGTCCGTGCCCAGGACGAACAGTGCCGGTAACAGCGTGGAGAACAGGGTGCCGAAGAAGGGCACAATGGCGACGGTGCCCGTGAACACGCCGAACGCGAGCGCGTATGGAACGCCGAG
Source organism: Gemmatimonadota bacterium (assembly GCA_018224305.1). GTDB lineage: Bacteria > Gemmatimonadota > Gemmatimonadetes > Longimicrobiales > RSA9 > SH-MAG3. Next base: position 3,876 of record JAGTUV010000234.1, on the reverse strand, counting down.
CAGCTCGAGGCCGATCCACATCAGCACGCCCAGCACGATCATGGCCAGGATCTGCCCGACGATCCACGCCCTGAGCGTGCGGCCGAGATCCGCCAGGATGTCGCGCACCAGCTCACGGTGTACGGGGCGCGCGAGCAGGATGAATCCCTCGCGGTAGAGTGCGGGCCGCAGGGCGAGGTAGATGCCCATGACGAGCACGCTGATGAAGTGGATGACGAACGTGATCCCGCTGAATATGTAAGGCACTACACCACGAAAATAGCCGCCGACCTGTGCCACAATCGTGCCGGTGTAGCTCCCGCCCTGCTCGAGTGTCCCGAAGAACTGTTCCCAGAATGGGGACTGGCGGGCGAGCTGCAGCAGCTGGGCCTCCCAGCCCGCCATCAGGATGGGCATCGCTTCGATGAGGCCCTGAGTCTGCGCGATCACCGGCGGCACGATCAGCCATACTACACCGGCCGTGCCGACGAACGTCAACAGGATGGCAATGAGGAGGCCGGCCGCGCGTGGCACGGCCAGCCTTTTCTGGAGCGAGTCGGTGATGGCGCTGAGGTATATGGCGAACAGTACGGCAATGAAGAACAGCAGCAATATCTCTGCAATGCTGTGCAGGAACAGCAGCAGGAGCACGGCGAAGATCGCCGCGATGAGCACCGAGTATGGACGTCGATTCATCGTGCTCTGCTGCTGCACTTATCCGGTCAGGCTTCTTCCTCGATCTCGGCGTCGCGCACGATCGGGTCATCGCGGTCACCCGCCCCGAGACGCCTGGATGCGCTGTCAGACTCCCCGGCAGGCAGACTGAGCCCCATCTTCTGCTTGAGTTCGAGCAGCCGGAACTCGACCGATTCGTTGGCCGGCTTGAGTTGCTGGAACTGCTGCTCGAGCGTGTCGCCGGAGAGCGATTCCGAAACTTCGGCAGCGGCCAGCGCGCGCCGTTCCGACTCCTCGATCTTGTCGGCCATGCGCTCGAACGTTTCGAACGCCGACTGATCGTTGAGGCCGGCCATGGTCTCGTGGATCCGCTTCTGTGCCTGGGCCCGCTTCTGCTTCGCGACGAGCAGGTTCTTCTTGCGCTTCGCTTCCTCGATCTTGTCGTTCAGCGCGCGCAGCGAGTCCTTCAGGCGCTCGGTCTCCTCCGAGTGGCGGCGCCACGTCTCCTCGAGGCTCAGGGCGCGCTCCATGTGCTCGTGCTGACGCAGCAGCGCCTGCTTCGCCAGGTCATCGCGGCCCTCGCCCACGGCGAGCATCGCCCGATGCTCCCAGTCGTGCGCGGACTTCTGCTCCGTCTCGACCTGCGAGCGCAGCTTGCGCTCATCCGCGATGGCTACGGCTACTTCCTGCTTCGCCTTCGCAAGCTGCTCGCGCATGTCGATGAGAACCTGGTTCAGCATCTTCTCCGGGTTCTCCGCCCGTGCAATCGCATCATTGATGTTCGAACGCATGAGCGTCGAGAGCTTCTGGAATATTCCCATTGCGATTATCCCTCTTGCACGGCGGGTGCCGCGCTCTGTTCCACGATACCTATGAGCTCCGCCATATGACTGGACGCAGCCATCGTCAGGCTTTCGTAACTGCTGCGCAGCTCGACGAAATCCAGCGTCTCCAGCTCCAGCGCGTCCGACAGCACGATCTCCTGCGCCTCTATGCCGTAGCTGCCGTGGACGATGTCCGTGGCGTTCAACTCCAGCATGCGGCGGTACAGCGCGGCCATCCGCCCGTCATCACTCACCTCGGGCAGGTTCATCACTTTCAGCCGCATCACCACCACCGGAGGAGTGTATATGACGACGACCGGCGCGCCGTCGTCCTCGGACTCGATCCGCCACATCGACTCCTCGATCTCCTCGAAGTCGTGTTCCATCCGGATGAGATAGCTCTCGAGATCTTCCCGTGTCATCATCGCGACGCCCAGTTCACTGGTAGGAATCAGACCCACGCGCGGGTTTCGGACCCGTGCAGGGTTCAAGGTACAGCATCCCTACGTCACCTGTCACGGGTTGGTTGCGCGGGGCCTCTTGCGGGCCTGTTTTCCGAGGACGGTGCGGCCGGGAGGTCCGTCGGCGCGAGGTACGGCCGGGTTGTCCGGCGGCCCGATCCCTGCGCCAGGACTTCTGGCGGACTGACGCTTCAGCCTACCGGTGCCAGTCCGAGCGTCTCGGCGAGGAAGCGGCCGGTGTGCGAGACCGGATTGGCCGCCACGGTTTCCGGCGTTCCCTCGGCGACGATCGCGCCCCCGCCCGCGCCGCCCTCGGGGCCCAGATCGAGGATCCAGTCGGCCGTCTTCACGACCTCGAGGTTGTGCTCGATCACGACCACGGTGTTGCCGCGATCGACGAGGCGATGGAGGACATGCAGCAGCATGCGCACATCCTCGAAGTGCAAACCCGTCGTCGGCTCGTCGAGGATATAGAGCGTGCGGCCGGTGTCGCGGCGGGACAGTTCGGTTGCGAGCTTGACGCGCTGCGCCTCACCGCCGCTCAGCGTCGTGGCCGACTGCCCGAGATGGATGTAGCCGAGGCCGACATCGGAGAGCGTCTGCAACTTGTGCCGGATGTTGGGCACGGCATCGAAGAACTCGAGCGCTTCGTCCACCGTCATGTCCAGCACATCGGCGATCGTGCGGCCCTTGTAGAACACCTCGAGCGTCTCGCGGTTGTAGCGACGGCCCCGGCAGACGTCGCACGGCACGTAGACGTCCGGCAGGAAATGCATCTCGATCTTGATGAGACCATCGCCCTGGCACGACTCGCAGCGACCGCCCTTCACATTGAAGCTGAAGCGGCCGGGCATGTACCCGCGGATCTTCGACTCCGGCAGCTCGGCGAAGAGCGCACGGATCGGCGTGAACAGGCCGGTGTACGTGGCCGGATTCGAGCGGGGCGTGCGCCCGATGGCGGACTGGTCGATGTCGACTACCTTGTCGATCCGATCAATGCCATCAATGCCGTCGTGCTCACCCGGCAGAACGCGCGCATGGTAGAAGTGGCGTGACAGCGACTGATACAGGATATCGGTAATGAGCGTGCTCTTGCCGGAGCCGCTGACACCGGTCACACACGTGAACGTGCCGAGCGGAAATGCAGCATCGACATTGCGCAGATTGTGCTCGCGTGCACCGCGCACGACCAGGTGCTCACCGGCGCTTGCAACCCGGCGCTGCCGGGGCATGGCGATCTCGCGGTCACCGCGCAGGTAGGCGGCGGTCAGGGAGCGGTCGCTCCTGAGCACCTCCTCGAACGTGCCTTCGGCCACGACGTGTCCGCCATGGCGGCCGGCGCCCGGCCCCATGTCGATGATGTGGTCGGCCGCCATGATGGTCTCGCGGTCGTGCTCTACCACGATCACCGTGTTGCCGAGGTCGCGCAGCTGCTTCAGCGTCTGCAGCAGCCGTTCGTTGTCGCGCTGGTGCAGGCCGATGCTCGGCTCGTCCAGGATGTAGAGCACACCGACGAGCCTGCTGCCGATCTGCGTCGCCAGTCGAATGCGCTGGGCCTCACCGCCGGAGAGCGTCTCCGCGCTGCGGCCCAGCGTGAGATACTCGAGCCCGACATTCGCCAGGAACTGAAGTCGCTCGCGCACCTCCTTGAGGATCGGTCCCGCGATTTCGACGGGCAGCGACGTCGATGATGACAGGTCCGTGAAGAACGCGAGCGCGTCCGCGACGCTCATGTGGACCGCGTCGCCGATGGAGCGGCCGCCGACGGTCACGGCCAGACTCTCCTGCTTCAGGCGGCTGCCTCCGCACGTACTGCACGGCAGTGTCATCATGAACTCCTGGAGCTGCTCGCGCACACTGTCGGATGTCGTCTCTTCGTAGCGACGCATCACGTTCGTGAGCACGCCCTCCCACGGCTCGCTGTACGAGCCTGCCGC
>JAGTUV010000233.1 GCA_018224305.1 Gemmatimonadota bacterium | reverse complement strand
GCGGACGACCCGGCGTGGAAAGGTCTGGCGCGAGAGGCATCGGCGTCACTCACGTTCGGTGTCGAGCACATGGCCGATGTCCGTGCGACGGACATCGAGCTGAGCGCTACGGGAGCAAGCTTCGAGTTGCACGCGCCCGACGGCCGCGCTCATGTGGACATGCCGCTGCCCGGTGACTTCAACGTGCACAATGCGCTCGGCGCAGCGGCCGCCTGTCTCGCTCTCGGCTTCACCGTGCACGAGACCGCTGCCGCACTGGCTACCGTGCCGCAGGTGCCCGGGCGCCTCGAGCTCATCGCCGATGCGCCGTGCCCCGTGCTACGCGACTACGCGCACACGCCGGATGCGCTCGAACGCGTGCTGATCGCGCTGCGCCAGCTTGCGCCCGGCCGGCTGATCGTCGTGTTCGGCGCGGGCGGCGACCGCGATCGCGGCAAGCGGCCGCTCATGGGAGCCATCGCGGAGAAGCACGCGGACCTTACCATCGTCACGTCCGACAATCCACGCACCGAGGATCCCGACGCGATCATCGATGAGATCGAAGCCGGGATGTCACAGCCGCACGAGCGCATCACGGATCGGGCGGAGGCCATCGCCCACGCGCTGGAGGCTGCAACGCCGGAGGATGTGATTCTGCTCGCCGGCAAGGGTCACGAAACCTACCAGATCATTGGTCTCGAGAAGCGCTCCTTCGACGAACGCGAAATCGTCGCAAGCCTCGTGCGGGGTGCCGCATGACCACGTGGAGCGAGGCCGCAGTGACGGCCGCACTCGGGGTGGCCGCGCGCACGGATGACGAGCGCGTGTCGTTCACGGGCGTGAGCACCGATACCAGGCAGGTGAAGGGCGGCGAACTGTTCGTGGCCCTGCGCGGTGAAGTGCATGACGCCCACGCCTACCTGGCGCAGGCGCGCGACGCGGGTGCTGCCGGCGCTGTAGTGGATCACGTGCCGGAAGGTGCACCCGCAGACCTGCGCTATTACGTCGTCGCCGACACACTCGAGGCACTCGGCCGCCTCGCGCGCTGTCGGCGGCGGCAACTGGGCGTGCGCGTGTGCGCGGTTGCCGGCTCGAACGGCAAGACGACCACCAAGGAGCTGTTGCGCGCTGCACTCGCACCGAAGTACCGCGTGCATGCGACGGGCGGCAACTTCAACAACCTTATCGGTGCACCGCTCACACTTCTGGCTACGCCGGATGATGCGGAGGTCGTTGTCGCCGAGATCGGGACGAACATGCCGGGCGAGATCGCGCTGCTTTCGGCCATCGTCGAGCCGGACGCAGCAGTGATCACCGGCATTTCGGCCGAGCACCTGGAGGGCCTCGGCGACCTGGATGGCGTGCTGCGCGAGGAGACCGCGGTGTTGCCCTGGGTGCCACTCAACGGTGCGGTCGTCGTATCCGACGACCCGCCGACGCTCGCGCACCGCGCGCGACAGATGCGTTCCGCCGTAGCGGTGGCGGGCCTGACCGATATTGCCGACTCCGCCCTGCGCGGAACGGACGTGCGGCTGGACGAGGAAGGCCGCGTGCGTTTCCACTGGGACGGTCATGACGTCGCGCTCGAACTGCGCGGGCGGCACAACGCCCGTAACGCGCTCGTCGCGCTCGGGATTGCACAGGCGTGGGACGTTCCCGCCGCGGCTGCGATCGCCGGAATCGAAGCGCTGCAGCCGCCGAAGATGCGTACGGAATTCCACCGCATCGGTGACATGGTGGTCATCTCCGACTGCTACAACGCGAACCCGGCGAGCGTCAACGCGGCAGTGGATCTGCTGGCGTCCATGCCGCGCCGTGGCGGCCGCGTAGCCGTACTGGGCAGCATGCTCGAGCTCGGCGCCGGCAGCCGGGCGATCCACAGCGAGCTCGCTGGCGAGATCGCGGGCCTGGACATCGACGTCATCGTGGCGACCGGTGAGTTCGTCGCTGCGTTCGAGCCGCATGGTGCTGCGCTGGGATCGCGCCTGATGCTCGTGAAGGATCCCGCGGATGCGTGGGAGCCGCTGTCCACTGTGCTGAAGGGAAGCGAAGTCATTCTGCTGAAGGGGTCGCGGGGCGTGGCGCTGGAGCGCCTGCTGCCGCACATCGAGGAACAATGGGGGGCGCTCCACCCGCACGGGGAGGCCTCAGGGTCGCGGGCGATCGATTCGACCACCGGCTCGCGTGATGACGCGCGACCGGCGGAGCGTCCCCCACACATCGCCGGTACCGCCGGCTCACATGGCAGCGAAGCCGTCTCAAACGGTCGAAGCGAGGACTGATGCTCTACCATCTGCTCTGGCCTCTCTACGATCGCACGGGATTCATCCTGTTCAACCTGTTCGGTTACGTCACGTTCCGTGCAGCCGGCGGGATGGCCACCGCACTGTTCATCTCGCTCGCGGTCGGCCCGTCGATGATTCGCTGGCTTCGCCGGCTGCGCGTCGGCCAGGTCGTGCGCGACGATGGTCCGCAGTCTCATCTCTCCAAGGCGGGCACGCCAACGATGGGCGGCGCGCTCATCATCGTGTCCACCCTGATCTCGACGCTGCTGTGGGCACGCCTCACCGAAGGCTTCGTGATCATCGCGATGCTCGTCCTGGTATGGCTGGGCTCACTCGGCTTCCTGGATGACTACCTGAAGGTAGTACGGCGTCGCACGGAAGGACTGGTCGGCAAATACAAGCTGGTAGGTCAGGCCGTTCTCGGCTTCCTGATGGGCCTCGTCATGCTGCTCTATCCGATGAGCAGCGCGCCGCCGACGTGGACGAGTCTGCCTTTCTTCGCTGACTATCACATCAGCATGGCCGCACTCCTGTTCGTGCCCTGGGTGATGTTCGTGCTCGCCGGCGCATCCAACGCAGTCAATCTGACGGATGGTCTCGACGGTCTGGCGGGTGGTCTGTCCGGCATCGCGGCCGGTGCGTTCGGCATCTTCGCCTACCTGATCGGACGCGTGGACACGTCTCGCTACCTGGGTCTGTTCTACATGCCGGGCGCGGGCGAGCTCAGCATCTTCTGCTTTGCGCTGGCCGGCGCATCGCTCGGCTTCCTGTGGTTCAACGCACACCCTGCGGAAGTCTTCATGGGTGACACAGGCTCGCTCGCCCTGGGTGGAGCGCTCGGCGCGGTGGCGATCATGCTCAAGGCGGAGTTCCTGCTGGTCATCATCGGCGGCGTATTCGTTCTCGAGGCCGTGTCCGTGATGGCGCAGGTGTCCTGGTTCAAGTTCACGGCCCGCACGCGAGGCCGCGGCGAGCGGCTGCTGCTGATGTCGCCGCTGCATCATCACTTCGAGAAGGCGGGCTGGGCGGAGAGCAAGATCATTGTCCGGTTCTGGATACTGGGGCTGCTCTTCGCCCTCATCGCGTTCAGCACGCTGAAGATCAGGTAGAGGACATGCGCATCGGCATCATTGGACTGGCACGGAGCGGCAGGTCGGCCGCGCGGCTCGCTCGAGCGCGCGGACACGACGTGTTTGCGTCCGACGCCGGTTCGTCCGCCGGTGTGCAGGAAGCGGCTGCCGAAGTGCGCGCGCTCGGCGGCGCTGCGGAAACGGGCGGCCACACCGTGACTCAACTCGCCGCGTGCGATGTCATCGTGCTCAGCCCAGGTGTCCCGCCGACGGCCGCGATCCTGAGTGATCCGGGCATCGCGAACGTACCGCGCATCTCGGAGCTGGAATTCGCGTTCCGCGAGCTGGAAGCACCGGTTCTCGCGATCACGGGCACGAACGGCAAGAGCACCACCACAGCGCTGACAGCGCACCTGCTCGCAACGAGCGGCTTCGATGCGCCTGCCGCCGGCAATATCGGTACGGCATTGTCCGATGTCGCACTCCGGCCGAATCGACCGGACTGGGTGGTGGTCGAAGCAAGCTCATTCCAGCTCGCCGATATCGACACGTTTGCGCCGCGTATCGGCGTGCTCACGAATCTGTCACCGGACCATCTCGACCGGTACCCGTCGATCGATGCGTACTATGCGGACAAGGCGCGTCTGTTCAGCAACGCGACGCATACGAGTATCTGGGTGTTGAACGCGGAAGATGCGGCGGCAATTGGATTGCCTG
>JAGTUV010000232.1 GCA_018224305.1 Gemmatimonadota bacterium | reverse complement strand
CTGGCGGTGCTGGCGACGGGCTGTGCAGACGGGCCGGCGGCACCGGATCAGGACCAGGTGGACTTCGAACTGGCTTCCTTCGATGTCATGGGGGATGGGTATGGGTACGGTTCGGACGGAATGGGTGTGACGGGAGGGGTGCATCGCGGACCGAGGGATGTGCCCGTGCTGGGGCGCCTGCTGGTTCAGGCGCGCGCGACGGTTGTTGCGGAGCAGGGCCGGGAGGCGGCGCAGGCGATGTTCGCGACGCTGGACGCACTGCGACGTGAGGCGCATGCAGCGCGCAGGGCCGGTGACCGTGAGCTGTTTCGCGAGAAGATCGAGGCGGCGCATGCGGAGGCGGCACGGCTGATCGTGGAGATCCTGGGCGCGTCCCGTGCGCAGGAACTCATCGACGTCGCCAGGGCGCGGCTGGCTGTGCTTGATGAGGTGATTGCGGGCAGGCAGGCAGCGGGTCAGCCCGTAGCGCGTCTGGAGCAGGCGAGTGTGCGTGCGGGCGAGCTGATCACGGCCGCAGAGTCGTCGCTGGCCTCCGGCGAGGTGATCAGGGCGATGATCCAGGCCAGTCGCGCAGCGCAGCTGGCACATGTCGCTGCGCATCACGGCGCGCGTCAGGGTCGTGGTTGAACGGGGAGGGTGAATTCGCAGGTGCTGCGTCCGCCCCTTCGAACCGCCGACTACTCCTGCGAGATCGTCATCGTAACCGGGCCGTTCGCGGTCGAGACGAGGATGAAGTAGGTGCCGGTCTCGGCGAACGACAGACCCGGCCCGGGGAGGTCGGCGGCTTCGCCATCCGCATTCCTCACCGAAATTACTCCGATACCGCCATTGACGTCGTACGTCGCGCCGGCGACTGCGTCGAGGGTGAGCACGGCGAATCTGCGCCAGGACCTGGAACTCTGCAGATCACCGCAGTCGGCGGTGGTGACGGTCATGGCGACGCCAAGCTGAACGGGAGTGGTGTCGCAGAGCTGGTAGTTGGGACGCACGAACGTTTCGCCAGCGGAAGCGATGCATGATGTAGGGGGCACGGGCAGGTACTGGGATTCATGATCTGCGGTGACGATACACAGACTGAGATACGCGGGACCCGCATCGGCCGGGTTGACCATCGCCGAGTGCGGGAGGGTCGCGAGGTATGCGTTCTCGTAGCGGCTGCCCGCATCCATGCCGGGAACGCCGAAGCGTCCGAAGAATGTCCACCAGTCGCCGTAGCAGCCCAGGTCGAAGTCCCAGAGGCAGAGAACGACATCGAACGGGGCTGCGTTGGCGCCGTGGACGGACACGTTCTCCAGCCGGAAGCTGGTGACGAACGGCATGCCGGCGCGGACCGCCGGCTTCTCCGCGAGCGTGCCCCTGAGCACGGGCATCGCCACGTGAAAGGGCCGGCTGGTCGCTGAGTTGTTGGAGGTGTCGGTGTCGAACAGCGGCCACTCCGATGGCCAGGTCGGGCTGTCCGGCCGCTGACGCAGCTCGGTGTAGATCGTGCGTTCGTCCGCCCTCCGTGCGTCGACCGGGCTCGGATCCCATGAGCGGTGCAGGTGGATCTGATCGGTGTAGTCCTCGATGATGACGACGCGTGCGGTCTCACCTGGACGAAGCGGCGGGAGTCTGTCGGCGGATCCTGCGACGGGCTGCGCAGCGGAGGTGGAGTCGCCGCGGTTGACGACGGTGAACTCTACGCCGACCGGTCCGGGTTTGTAGATCGGATAGCCGGTGACGTGGTCCGTGCCGATACGCTCTCCGTGGACGATCCGCGAGTCGATGATGGCGAGATCGACGCCGCTCACTTCACATGCATGGCGAGCGTCGCAGGGTCCCGTCGGATCGCTGCATGCCGCGCCGGCGATTGCGGTGCAGAGTGTGACGAGGGCAGTACGCTGCCACATCATGTATGTCTCCCGGTTGATGTTCCAAGCGTGGGTCGTGCGCTATGGTCCCATAGTGAACGGCCTGCGTGCACGAAAATGTGACACGACGTCCTGGTGCGGTCAGTATCGGGGCTCCAGCCCCAGTACCAGCCGTGTGGTGTCCCGCGCGATCAGCAGTTCCTCGTCCGTGGGAATCACCCACGCGTGCAGCCGTGAGTCGTCGGTCGAGATGCGGCCTTCCGCGCCACCCGACATTCGCGCGTTCGCGGCCGTGTCGATCTCCATCCCCATCCACTGAAGACCGTCGGTGATGCGTACTCGGATGTCGGCGGCATTCTCGCCGATGCCGCCAGTGAATACGACGGCGTCCGCGCCGCCCATGCCGGCGAGGTAGCTGCCGATGTACTTGCGTGCGCGGTAGCAGAAGATCTCGATCGCGAGACGCGCGCGGCGGTCGTCATGTTCGCGTGCCTCGGCAAGCAGCTCGCGCATGTCGTTCGTGAGACCGCTGATGCCGAGCAGGCCGCTCTGCTTGTTGAGCAGCGCCTCGACTTCGTGCAGGTTCATGCCCTCCTTCTCGGCGACGTAGTCGAGGATGGCGGGGTCGAGGTCGCCAGAGCGGGTACCCATGACGAGTCCCTCGAGCGGCGTGAACCCCATTGACGTGTCCTGCGAGTCGCCGCCGATGATAGCGCACGCGGAGCAGCCGTTGCCGAGGTGCAGCGTGATGAGCCGCGTGTCCTCGCGGTTGGTCCCGGTCAGCCGGCGGTAGCGGTATGCGACGTATCGATGTGAAGTGCCGTGGAAGCCATAGCGCCGCACTTTGTGTCTGCGGTAGAGCGAGTACGGAATGGCGTACAGGTACGCGCGGTCGGGCAGTGTCTGGTGGAACGCCGTGTCGAAGACCGCTGCCTGCGGCACGTCGCGGCCGAGCACGTCGCGGACGGCGCGGATGCCCTTCAGGTTGTGCGGGTTGTGGAGCGGAGCGAGGTCGATCATGTCCTCGATCTCCGCGATGATCGAGTCGTCGATGAGGACGGACCGCGTGAACTTCTCGCCGCCGTGCACGACGCGATGGCCCACGGCATCGATGCCGCGGAAGCCTGCGCCGGTCTCCTCGTCACCCAGCCAGCGCAGTGCGGTCTCGACCGCGGCGCGATGGTCGCGGATCGGCGCGGCCGACTTCTTCGCCGGCTTGCCGGCGGCTTCCAGCTGTATCAATGCTTCGCCGCCGATGCGGTCGATGACGCCGCCCGCAATCCGCTCATCGCTGTCGGCGGCAATGCGGTCCTGGTCCGTACGAATGACCTCGAACTTGAGCGACGACGATCCGGCGTTGAGCACGAGTACGTTCACTGTTCCTCCAGCATCCGGTTGACCGCAGCACGCAGCGCCGGCTCCGCGAAGAAGCCGATGACCTTGTGCCGGATGCGGCCTTCACGATCGATCAGGTACGACTCCGGCAGGGCATTCACGCCGCCGTAGTCGCGAATCACGCGGGGCGTCGCGAGCAGGGTGGGATAGGTGATGTCGTGCTCGTCGAGGAATGCACGGATCCGTGGCTGCGCGCTCACATCCGTCGCGATGCCGAGGATCACGAACCCGTCCTGTGCGCGTTCACGGTAGATGCGCTCGAAGCCGGGCATCTCGACGCGGCAGGGCGGGCACCACGACGCCCAGAAATTTACCAGCACCACCTGCCCCCGCAGGTCGGCGAGCGAGATGCTGTCGCCGTCCAGTGTTGCGAGCGTGAAGAGCGGTGCCGGCTCGTTCGAGCTGCCGAAGCCGAGCGCAGCCGACGCCTGCGGCAGCGCCCGCTGGTAGAGCAGCACGAGAACGACCACGAACAGCAGCGCGTCGACCGCGATGACGAGCCGCCGCCGGATCCGCTGCCGCCGGTCGAGTCCCGGCGCGCCGGAGCCGGGTTGCTCGGCTGCGGAGCCGGGCCGCTCGCCGAAGCCGGGCTCCTCGCCGAAGCCGGGCTCCTCGCCGGAGCCGGGCTGCTCGCCGAAGCCGGGCTCCTCGCCGGAGCCGGGCTGCTTGCTTGCGAAGCCGGGCGGCTCGCCTGGCGCACCGGCATCAGCGTGATCGTCCCTGCCGGTCTCGTCCACTTCTTCCTGTTCGTAAGCGACGACTGCATGGCCGCGTGGGCCATTCTGCAGAGTTGGTTCCAGGTCCGCTGTGAATATCCACCCGTCGCCTGCTGCCGCAAGCGCATCTGCCCTTTCTCCACGCATCGGGCACGCCGATTGCCCTTCATATTCCCCAAAAGGAGGATACATGCGAATAACCGCAGCATTGATGGTAGCGCTGTTCACTGCGGCTTGCGGTGGGGGCGATGACGATGGGGACGAGCTGGTGCAGGAAGATGGGCGCGTCGCAACCGCGTTCGCGACGGGGTCGGACCGCCTCTCTGCGCAGGAGTTGGAGGCCGGCCGCCTGAACATGGACTGGCGGCAGTTCATCGAGCGCGACACCATGGGTGGCTCTGCCGGAGACACGACGGACGCCGGGGCCCGTCGAACCACGATCGATGAGTCGTGGGATGACATCACCGTGGAGGCGGTCAACAGCGGGCCCGCAGGGCTGCCGGTCTTCGGCGATGTGGCTGGCCCGAGCGTGCTGCGCGTGCAGATCCTGCTCGACCGCGCGCGGTTCTCGCCGGGCGTCATTGATGGTCGGTGGGGCAGCAATACCGAGAAGGCCGTGTACTGGCTTCAGAAGCGGGAAGGCCTGAGGGCGACGGGTCACGTCGATCAGGCGACGTGGGAGCGACTGGTGGCCCTGGGTTCGTCAACCGATGCACTCGTGCACACGGCGACGCTGACGGCCGAGGATGTGGCTGGTCCGTTCGTGACGCTGCCCGCTGAGTACTACGACCGTCGCGACATGGACTGTCAGTGCTATGAGTCCCTCGCCGAGAAGCTCGCGGAGAGGTATCACGCGACTGAGGAGTTGCTCGGCAAGTTGAATCCTGGTGTCGATCTGAACGCGGCGCAGGCGGGCGCGCAGCTGAGTGTGCCGCGCGTCGAGCTGGGCGGCAGTCTCCAGCCTGGGACCTCCACCGCCGCCACCTCGGGCAGCGACACGTCTCGCGCAGGGACGGCGGGCGGGCAGGGAAGAATAGCGAAGATCGTAATCTCCGACGGCGGCCGGTATCTGCACGCGCTCGATGCGTCCGACCGCATTCTCTACCATTTTCCGGCGACGCTCGGCTCGGATTACTCGCCGTCGCCGACGGGTGACTACACCATCACCAACATCGCGCATGATCCGACCTGGCACTACCAGCCGGACCTGCTGGCGGGTGTGGATGACGACGCGCCGGACGCCGTGCTGCCGGCCGGCCCGAACAACGCGGTCGGTGTCGTATGGATGCAGTTGTCACGGCCGCATTACGGCATTCACGGCACGAGCGCACCGGAAACGATCGGTTATGCGACCTCGAACGGCTGCGTGCGTCTTACGAACTGGGACGCGGAATACCTGGGCAGGCGAGTCGATCCGGGGACGCCGGTCGAGTTCCGGGATGTAAGCTGACAGGAGGCGGACCGGTCGCGAGGCCGGTCCGCCATCTGCAGGGTCGCTAACGCTGGGCGAACGTCAACTGATTCTGCGCAAGCGCCCAGATGACGACCAGGCCATCGGTATCTACGCGGAACCGCTCCGACACGATGTCGTCGGCACCGACGCGTGAAGCGACGAGCTGATAGTCACCCGAGCGCAGGGTGCGGTCGTAGGCCTGGCGGTTGTTGGACTCCAGGGGGCCGAGCGAACGCCGACCGCCGGTATCGGACAGCAGATAGATCGACACACCGGCTATCCCGCGCAGGTTGTTGTCGACCTGAAGCTGCACCTCGAGCGTTTCACCCGTCGCGACGGACGAGCTGGTCGCGCAGCCGGCGGTGGCAAAGATCATGAAAAGTGCGGTCAGGCTCAAAAAAATGCGGCGCTGCATCATTCCTCCAGGTAGGGTTCCCCGAAAGCATGGCGGATGACCGGCCGGCCCGCAATGCCGCGGTCGTTCGGGTGGGTATCCCGGGCCCTGCCGTGCGCTTCACCCGATCCGTCGCTAGAATCAGGATGCGCCATCGCTTGATGGCAGTGTGACGTTCACCCCGGCAGCATTCTCCGGTGCCATGATCCGCACATTCCGAATCCTGCCTCTCTCCATCGCTCTATCGGCGGTGCTCGGCGCCGGCGCGGCGGCACAACAGCTACCCACGCTGGCGCCGGCAGACTACTCGAAATGGGAGAGCATCGCCGTGAGCGAGTTGTCGCCCGATGGGCGGTGGCTGGCGTACACGGTCTCGCGTGTGGATGGCGATGGCGTACTGCGCTTGCGCGCCGTGGCGCGCGACAGCACACACGTCGTCCTGCACGGCTCGCGTCCGGCATTCTCCAGCAATGGCAACTGGCTGGCGTATTCGATCGGACACTCCGATGAGGAGCGGGAGCGCCTGCAGAAGGCCGGCACACCGGCGCGCTCGAAGGTGGCCGTGATGGACCTGAGATCGGGCTTTACGACCACATTCGATGACATCGCCGACTTCGAGTTCAGTGCGGACGGCGCATTCGTCGTGTTTCAGGGCTATCCGGGCAGCGAATCGAACGCCGGCAGTCGTGACATCATGGTGCGGGACCTGGACCGCAACATCAACACGACGTTCGGCAATGTTGCCGAGACGGAGTGGCAGACATCCGGATCCCTGCTCGCCATGGTGATCCACGGGCAGAACCGCTCGGGCAACGGTGTGCGCACGTTTGATCCGGTCAGCGGCGTCATTCGCACACTCGAGTCCGACACCGGTGAGTACAAGGGCCTGGCCTGGCGCGAAAACGCCGATGAGCTTGCCGTGCTGCGCGTACGAAAGGATGACCGCTACACCGATCCCACGCACGCGGTGATCGCATGGCGCGCAGTCACGCTGCCTCAGCCGGTACGTTCCGTGTTCGATCCGGCGACGCATCCGTCGTTTCCGCGCAGGCACCGGATCGTGGACCATCGCGAACTGCGCTGGAGCGATGATGGCGCCTCGATCTTCTTCGGTCTGGGCGGCTGGACGGAGAAGGGCGATTCGGCAGCTGTGGCTTCCGCCACGTCATCGGATGCAGACACCGCCGGTGTCGCCGTCTGGCGTTCCGATGATGTGGAGATCGTGCCTGAGCAGAAGGTGCGCGAGATGTTCGACCGGAACCGGAGCCTGCTGGCTGCGTGGCGTATTGCGGACAACAGCTTCGTGCCACTGGCGGACTCCGTCGTGCGCGATGTGACGCTCTCCGACGGTCGCTACGCGATCGGACTCGACCCGTCGCCGTGGGAACGCGAGCGAATGTTCGGCCCGCTATACCGCGACCTGCTCGCGATCGATGTGGCCACTGGCGAACGCACCCTCTTTGCGCGGCGGATCCAGTTCCAGTACGGCGTGTCGCCGACAGGTCGCTACATGCTGTTCGTGCGGGACGGTGACTACTGGACCTGGGATACCCGCACGGGTCGCGAGATGAACATCACGGCCGGTGTCCCGACGAGCTTCATCAACCTCGACGACGATCACACGATCGACGAAAAGCCGCCGTACGGAACCGGTGGCTGGACGACGAACGACTTCAGTGTCCTGCTCTACGACCAGTACGACATCTGGGAGGTGCGAGCGGACGGCTCGGGCGCGAACAACCTGACGAACGGCGCGGCTGATCGCATCCGGCACCGGCGCGCGTGGCTGAACGTCGAAGATCGCGTGGTCGACATGGCCCGGCCCGTCTATGTGGCGCTTTACGGCGATCGTACCAAGCAGTTCGGCTACGGCAGGATCACGCCCACCGCGGGTGTCGAGCGACTGGTGCTGCTGGATCGCAGTGTGACCCGGCTGTCGCGAGCGGACAGCGCAGATGTCTTCATGTACCGCGTCGAAGGGTTCGACGACTCGCCGGACATCTTCATCGGCGGGCCGGGCCTGGCGGATGCCGTGCAGGCAACGGAGACGAATCCCTTCCAGAACGAGTACGCGTGGGGCCATTCGGAACTGATCGATTTCCGGAATACCGTCGGCGCTGAACTGCAGGCCGCGCTGTTCTACCCGGCCGGCTACGACCCTGGCAGGACCTACCCGATGATCGTCGACATCTACGAGATCACGTCGAACACCGTCCACACGTACCGTGTGCCGTCCGAACGGAGTGAGTACAACACAACGGTGTTCACCCAGAACGGATACTTCGTGCTGCGGCCGGACATCGTCTATCGCGGCCGTGATCCGGGCGTGTCCGCTGTCGAGGCATTGATCCCCGCCGTAGAGGCGGTTCTCGAACGGGGGATCGTGGACCGCGAGCGCATCGGCCTGATCGGCCACTCATGGGGCGGGTACCAGACGGCATTCGCCGTGACGCAGACGGACCTGTTCAGCGCCGCAGTCGCTGGAGCGCCGCTGACGAACCTGATCTCGATGTACCTGTCGGTCTACTGGAACACGGGCAGCACGGATGCGCGCATCTTCGAGATCGATCAGGGCCGCATGGAGGTTCCGTTCTGGGAGGACCTCGATGCGTACATGCGCAACTCGCCACTTTTCAATATCCGGCAGATGGATACGCCGCTCCTCGTCGCGTTCGGTGACAAGGACGGCGCAGTCGACTGGCACCAGGGCATCGAGCTGTACAACGCTGCGCGGCGAGCCGGCAAGGACATGGTCCTGCTCATATACGAAGGCGAGAATCACTCGCTGGCCAGGAAGGGCAACCAGATCGACTACCATCGCCGGATCCGGCAGTGGTTCGACCATTACCTGAAGGGCGGACCGGCCCCCGACTGGATCGCGGCCGGAATGACACGGCCGCAGACGTAATGTCGCGATGTCGAAGTCGCGATGTCATTTCTCAGGCCCGGCATCATCAGCGCGCGACAGGCGCCCGCGCCGGTCCACCTGAGTTCACGCGGTATTTCAGTAACGAAGAGAGCGGAGTTCATGGCAGACAGAGGCAGCACGGCGGCTCGCATTGCGTCGGATTTGTCCCTCCATCCGCGCCAGGTCGCGGCGGCACTCGGGTTGTTCGACGAGGGTGCGACGGTCCCGTTCGCTGCACGCTACCGCAAGGAGGTCACGGGCGGGCTCGATGAAGTGCAGCTGCGTGATGTGCTCGAGCGATCGGAGTATCTGGAGGAGCTGGAGGATCGTCGCACCGCGATCCTGAAATCGATCGAGGAACAGGGCAGACTGGATGACGCGCTGAGTGCCCGCATCCGTGCGGCGGACACGAAACAGGCACTCGAGGATCTGTACCTGCCGTACAAGCCAAAGAGGCGCACGCGCGCGATCATCGCGCGGGAGCGAGGCCTCGAGGCGCTCGCCGAGCTCATGTGGGCGGGCGCTGCCGGTGACGCGGAGATGGAACGTGAGGCGACTGCGTATGTCGACGAGGGGAAGGGTGTTGCTGATGTCGAGGCTGCGCTTCAGGGCGCGCGCGACATCCTTGCCGAGCGCGTTGCGGAGGATGCCGCGCTACGCGCATGGGTCCGCGACCGCACGCGCGCGGCAGGCATCGTCACCAGCAAGGCACGTGGTGATCGCGACCCATCAGCATCGAAGTTTGCGGACTACTTCCAGTTCTCGCAGAAGCTGACGGACATTCCATCGCATCGAGTGCTGGCGATCCGGCGCGGCGAGACGGAGGAGGAACTGTCGTGGACGATCGAGGCGCCCGTTGACGAACTGACCGTGGGCTTGACGAAGCGGGTAGTCACGGGCCGCGCGGCTGTGCGTCAGCTGACTCTCGTCGCCGCGGATTCGTACAGGCGGCTGCTGGCGTCGTCGATCGAGGTGGAGCTGCGGCTCGAGTTGAAGTCGCGCGCCGATGAGGAGGCGATCAGGATCTTCGGCGCGAATCTGGAGCAACTGCTGCTCGGTGCGCCCGCGGGCGGTCGTGTGGTGCTCGGTCTCGATCCGGGTTTCCGCACGGGAGTCAAGGCAGCACTCGTGTCCCGCACGGGCGCCGTGCTCGATACCGAGACACTCTACCTTCATCAGGAAGACAACTTCGCCCGTGCGCTGACGCGTCTCGTGCAGCAGCACGGTATCGAGCTGATTGCGATTGGCAACGGCACGGCGTCGCGCGAGACGGAGACTCTGGTCAAGCGGACCGTCCAGCAGCTGGCCGCGCCGCGCCCGCAGGTTCTGGTCGTCAACGAATCCGGTGCGTCGGTCTATTCTGCGTCGGACATCGCGCGCGAGGAAATGCCGGACCTGGATGTGTCGATGCGCGGCGCGCCATCGATTGCGCGCCGGCTTCAGGATCCGCTCGCGGAACTGGTCAAGATCGACCCGAAGTCGATCGGTGTCGGGCAGTATCAGCACGATGTCAACCAGTCGCGGCTGAAGAAGCGACTGGACGAGGTGGTCGAGACCTGTGTGAACCGCGTGGGTGTCGAGCTCAATACGGCCTCTGCTCCGTTGCTGTCGTACGTCGCAGGAGTGGGTGATGCCGTTGCGAGGAACATCGTCACGACGCGTGACCAGCGCGGCGGCTTCAGGTCACGCCGGGAGCTGCTCGAAGTCCCGCGCCTCGGCGCCCGGGCGTTCGAGCAGGCTGCGGGGTTCCTGCGTGTGCGCGGCGGCGACTACCCACTGGATGCCACTGCGGTGCACCCGGAGCGCTACGGACTCGTGGAAAGGATGGCCGCCGATCTCGGTGCGCCCGTCAGCGGTCTCGTGCAGAACGACGCTCTGATCGATCGCCTGGATCTGAGCCGCTATGTGAGCGAGGACGTCGGTATGCCGACACTGCGCGACATCGCCGACGAACTCCGCCGACCCGGCCGCGACCCGCGCGACTCGTTCGAGCTGCCGGAGTTCCGCGATGACATCACCTCGCCGAAGGATCTGAAGCAGGGCATGAAGCTGGAAGGTGTAGTGACGAACCTCGTCGCCTTCGGTGCGTTCGTCGATATCGGCGTGCACCAGGACGGCCTCGTCCACGTTTCACAGCTCGCCGACCGCTT
>JAGTUV010000231.1 GCA_018224305.1 Gemmatimonadota bacterium | reverse complement strand
ATCAACGCCGAACGAAATGTGAAGTAGCCGCGCCACTGTCCGTCCGGCCGCGGATACGTGATCAGAAATGCCGTCCAGCGTTCGCCGCCACGCTCCAGAAAGCAGAACGAGCGGCACCGCAGACGCTCGGCATCGCTCACGCGCCTTGCCTCTCTCCGCTGCGGCGGCCGAACCTCGTCATGGCGGACCCGGGGGGACATCGCTCGCTTCACTCGCGCGCTGCCGCGCGCACGGTCGGATGGCCGCGTCGCATGCGTGCGTCACTATCGCACTCGCGGCTGTCTCCACGCTAATCGTGCCCCAGGTAGCGGTCAAGCGAACACACGGCGTCGGGCCGTCCGCGCAGCAATCCAGGTTTTCGAAATTCCGGGAATTTCAGAATGCCCGTTTTTGCAGATGCCGTTTCCGGATCTCCGCACAGCAGTACGTTTTCCGCAATGGAAACGTGTCGATAGCCAATGTGAATACGCTCCGTTTCCGGCGTGGGACGCCGCGTGAGCCCCTCGCGTAAGTCTTTGTTTTGTAAGGAGATACCGTAACAGCATGTCATGGCGTCAATTACACGCGACGCTTGACGTCGCCGCGTTGCAGACCTAACTTGTGCCCCACTTGCTCGAGCACTCACGCGGTCGCTGTCCGCGCAAGGCTGAGGGTGTCTTCCATTTTGGAAAATATCAAAAAATCGATGGGCGACGAGGCGACAAGAATGTGGGAAACCTGTGCGGTTGATCTGCGCGTGAGCCTGCCGAAGAGCGTTGCGGCGGAAGTCGAAGAGGTGCAGAAGACCGACCCGGAGATGCTGAGTAGAATGGTGCTTTACGCCGTGACTCGCCGTACGATTTTCGATCATCTCGCCACCCGCACGGCATTCGGCCGCAAGGCTGACGGAACGTGACGGGCCCGCGCGTTCCTTGACGCGCGACCGCACTCGCATGTAGCGTATCAGCTACACAACTGGTGCCGGACGCACCTGGAGGCAACGGCCCTCCCCAAGCGGGAGACCTCCGGTGTGATCACCAGCGGCAGAACGGTCACAATTACAAATACGGGCAAGCCCACGGAGACGTCGCCGCACGCCGAAGAGGATCGGGTGCTGCGCGCGAAGTACCTCGACTGGTGCTCGGCGCAGGTTGCGGATCATTTCCTCGCGCTGAGTCCGGACGAGATCTTCGAACTGGCGGAGCGGTCGTCGCAGGGAGAGGCGGCGGTGCCGGTCCGCGTTGAGCCATCATCGCCGGATCACGCAGGGCTTCCGAACCGGCTGGCTCTGGATGATGCGGATGGCATGTCGTCCTACCGCGCGGTCGTGGAGCGTGTCACAGAAGTGCTGACACAGCAGCTCGACCTTCCCACATTCGACGAGTGGCTGGAGTTGTACCGCAGCAATCGCGGGGCGGTCGAGGCGCGGCTGCTGGGATTCTGGCGGGACCGGGATTGACGCAGGCCTGATCACCGTCGCCCCGGTCAGTGGTCGCGCACGCGCGAGAGGTGCCACCACGTCCCGAACATTGCCGCCGTCCCGGCCGCAGCCAGCAGCAGTCCGATGAGAACCCAGATGAGGCCCCAGTCGTGGCGCTGATGGGCGTAGCCGCGGTACGAGCTCCAGAAGCACGTGACGGCCATGACCCACCAGATGATGCCGATGCCGAATCCGGCGCCCAGTGCGACGGTATTCTGAGGCGGACGAGACGATTCCGTAGCCATGCTGTTCTCCGGTGGATCTGAAATAGGCGGCGGCAAGATATTGGCGTTTCCGGGCGGCGGCAAGCGTGCGGGGGATTGCGCGTGCCGCGCAGTGCCGTCATTCTACCGCGCACGAAAACGGAGGTGAGATGTCGATCCCGATAGCAGTACTGCCCGAAGGAACCAGAGTGAAAGTGCAGCGCGCATCACTGCCGCAGGAGCCGGCGGTGACCGGCCGGACCGGCGTCGTGGTAGCCGCTTCGGAATACCGCACGCAGGCGCTCGGCGTGGTGCTGGACGGTGAATCTGCGACGCGCTACTTCACGCCGGGCGAATTGGAGGTCGTGACGACCGTTCCGCTGCCACCCGAGCGCGAGTCGGCAAAGGCGAAGCGGGCGCTTCCTTAGTATTCCGGTATGATCGTGCCGTTCGTTCAGAACGGCAGATCGTCGTCGTCCGACTCGAACGGTGAGGGTGACGGCCGGTTGGCGCCGCCCTGCGCAGGCTGACGTCGGCGCGGTGCGGACTCATAGTCGCCGCCGCCCGCGCTCTGCCCGCCGGCGCCGCCGAGCATCACCATCTCGCGGACGACAATGTCGGTCCAGAAGCGCTGGTTGCCCTTGTCGTCCTCTGTCTGCGAATACTCGATGCGTCCCTCGATGTAGAGCCGGTCCCCCTTCTTCACGTACTGGTCGACCAGGTCGGCCATCTTGTCCCAGAACGTCAGGCGATGCCACTCCGTCTTTTCCTGCTGCTGCCCGCTGCGATCGTTGAACGTCCGGTTCGTCGCGAGCGATACCTTGGCGAGCTTGACGCCGCCGCCGGTCGTCTTGATTTCAAGATCGTTACCCACGTTCCCGATGAGCATCACTTTGTTGAGGGAGCGACTCATGCCTTCCGCCTTGCTTGATGTTGGACTGGACCGCCCAAGGTAAGGGACGACGTCCCCTGCGTCCATGGCTCCCCGCGCCACATGGCATGCCCTCTGCGACATGGCGCCGTCCACGGCGAAAAACGGGGGTGTGATGGCGGCTGAAGAGACGACCGGACCCGGTGCGGCCGAGCACGCGGTCAGCCTCGAGCTGATCGCGAAGGGCGGGCTGATCATCATCGGCCTGTGGGCGCTGGCCAACGGATTGTGGATGGCGCGTGATGTCCTGTTCATCGCGTTCTTCGCACTCCTCGTGGCATCGTTCCTGTCGATATTCGTCGAGCCGCTGCACAGACGCGGCATCAGCCGCTCGATCTCGGCGCCGCTGCTGCTGCTGGCGATCGTGGGCGTCCTCGTGCTCTTCATCATGCTGAGCTGGCCGACGCTGCGGACGCAGTTCGGGCTGCTGCAGGAGCAGCTGCCGCCGGCCATCGACCGCCTCCAGGACTGGTTCGATCAGCGGATCGCGGGGACCATCGGACCGCTGATCGGGATGGAGGACGGTGTCGAGCAGGAAGTGAGCTCCCGGATTTCCTCCGATCTCGGAACGCTGATCGGCGGTACACTGCCGCTGCTGAACACCGCCGTGGGCGCCGTGACCGGTTTCGGCCTGGTCATCATTGCCGGAATGTTCATCGCCATTTCGCCGCGGACATACATGCGCGGCATCATTGTGCTCGTGCCGCGCAGTCACCGCCGCCGTGCAGGCGAGGTGCTGCCGGAGGCGGGTGAGTCGCTCGTGCAGTGGATGAAGGGTACGGCTCTCGCCATGGCGGCAGTGGGCATCTTCAGCGCGATCGGCCTGACGCTGATCGGTGTCCCCGCGGCGCTCGCACTGGGTCTCATCGCAGGCGTCATGGAGTTCATCCCCTACATTGGCCCCGTGCTCGGCTTCGTTCCCGCAACGATCATTGCACTCACGATCTCACCCGAGAAGGCACTCTGGGTGATCGGACTGTACGTGGTGGTGCAGGGTCTGGAGTCGAACGTGCTCACGCCGCTGCTGATGAAGCAGATGGTGGAACTGCCGCCGGCGCTGACGCTGCTGTTTCAGGCGCTGATGGCTGCACTGTTCGGGTTCCTCGGCCTCCTGCTCGCCGTCCCGATCCTTGCCACGGCCAAGGTCCTGATCCAGGAGTTGTACGTCGAGTCCGTGGCCGACGAGCACTAGCGTAAGTAAACACGTTCTCGCGTCAACCCCTGGCGCGCTTGCTATAGGCCTGCTGAAGGCGGGTGGTGACCGGGCCGCGCGTGCCGCCGCCGATGACGCGGTCATCGACGCGTGCGACGGGCATGACCTCCGTAGTGGTGCCGGAAAGAAACAGCTCCTCGACATCGTCGATGCGGTCCCAGGGGATGGGAGCTTCTGCCGCGGGTATCCCGAGCTCGCGCGCCATCTCGAGCACCAGAGTGCGCGTGATACCGGACAGGATGTAGTTGCACGACGGATACGTCAGCAGCGTGCCATCGAGCACACCGAAGAGATTCGAATGCGATCCTTCGATGAGAACGCCGTCCTTGACGAACAATGCCTCGAACGCGCCTGCGCGATGCGCCTGCTGATTCGCCAGAACGTTGGGGAGCAGCGCGATCGACTTGATGTCGCAGCGCGTCCAGCGTGTATCCGGCACCGAGACCGCTGCAACGCCCGTGTTGAAGTAGTCGTCCGGGTACTGCTTGAACGGCTTCGCAAACACGTAGACGCTCGGACTGACGGCCGGATCGGGAAATGCATGCCTGCGCGGGGCCACGCCGCGCGTGACCTGGATGTAGATGGTGCCGTCGCCATCGACGCCGTTGTCGCGGATGAGGCGCTCGGCCACGTCGGTCAGGCTGTCTTCGACGTCACCCTCGATGTGCAGCGCCGCCAGGCCGGCCCGCAACCGGCGCATGTGCGGCTGCATCAGAAAAGCGCGGCCGCCATAGATGCGGACGACCTCGTAGACGCCATCGGCGAAGAGAAAGCCGCGATCATCCACCGGGATCATGGCCTCCGAGTGATCGATGTACCTGCCGTTCAGATATACTTGCATCCGCTCCTCCGCAGCGGTTCGGGATGCTGCACAATGACATCCCGGTAACGGACCGTCAATTGCCGGAGCGGACCTGGAACCCACCCTGCAGAATGGCTCGGATACAGGTGCCGACGACCCACCTGGCCATGCTGACTATCGGGAACCGGGACACCGGCATGGCGGAATCCGCCATTCTGCAGGGTGGGTTCCAGGTCCGCGGGCGTTTGCCGAATCGGCGGAGTGAGCACCACTTTGGACCGGCGTCCCCGGAACCGGACGGACTGGAAGCAACGGAGAACACACGATGGAACCGACATTTCTGCAACGGCTGCCGACACACGAACGCCGACTGGACAACGGGCTGGTGGTGATCGTACGCGAGGACCACAGCGCGCCGGTGGTCGCGGTCGTGACGCACGTAAAGGCGGGTTACTTCGACGAGCCGGACACGCTCATCGGGATCAGTCATGTGCTCGAGCACATGTACTTCAAGGGTACGCAGCGGCGCGGGCCGGGCGAGATTGCACGCGAGACGAAAGGCGCGGGCGGTTACCTGAACGCCGGTACCATCTACGACCACACGTCGTACTACACGGTGCTGCCGTCCGACGCCCTCGATCAGGCGCTCGACATACAGTCGGATGCGCTTCAGCGGTCTGCGATCAATGACGATGAGCTTCGGCGCGAGCTCCAGGTCATCGTGCAGGAGGCCAGGCGGAAGCTGGACAATCCGGGCGCGGTCGCGCAGGAGACGCTGTTCGAGACGATGTTCGATGTGCATCGCATTCGCCGGTGGCGGATTGGTACGGAGTCGCTGCTGGAGAGCTTCACGCGCGACGACGTATGGGAGTACTATCGCAACCTGTACCGCGCATCGAACACGACGGTCGTGATCGCGGGCGATGTGAACCCGGACCACGCGTTCGAGCTGGCAATGCAGTACTACGGCGACATGGATGCCGGCGAATCCGTGCGCGATGCGGGCGCGCCGGAGCCGCAGCGTCGCGAATTCCGGTATCGTGAGATCGACGGCGACATTGCCCGGTCGCACGTCGAGTGGGGCTGGCGTACGCCGGGCAGGATGCACGAGGACACGGCCGCGCTGGACGTCCTCGCGATCGCGCTCGGCAGCGGCCGCGCCTCGCGGCTATACCGCGACGTGCGTGATGCAGGCTGCGTCTCATCGATCTCCGCGTACAACTACAATCCCGGCGACATCGGTGTGTTCGGTATCGGTGCGGAACTGGATCCGGAGGATGCCGACCGTGCCCTGCATGCGATTTCAAGCGTGATCCGCAGCGTGCGTGAGCACGGTTTAACGACGGCCGAGGTGGAGCGCGCGCGGAACATTCTGGAGGCGCGCATGCTGAGGCGCACCGAGACTGCGGAGGGACAGGCGAATCTCATCGCGGACTGGCAGGCCGCGGGCAACTGGCGGCTGGCCGATGAATACCTCGCCCGCGTCCTCGCAGTCACCGGGCCCGAACTGCAGGATGTCGCGCGCCGCTACCTCGATCCGGCCGCGCTGACCCTGCTGCTGTACCGCCCGTCTTCCACACCGCAGTACGCGGCGCAGCCACAAGCGGTGAGTGGCATGCTGTTCAAGTCCATTTCCGAGGTGGCGGGTCCGCCGGGAGCGGACGCCGTGGATGACGGGGCTGATGGCGTTGCACCGGCAGAGGCCGCTGATGCCGCCGGGCCGGTCGACAACGCGGATGCTGCGCGACCCGACGCTGCCGGTGGACCGGCTGTGAAGGTGGGTGGCAGGCTGACGCCCCGGCGAGTGGAGGATGGCGTACGCTTCTATGCAGTGCACGGCCATGATGCGCGGATCATCGTGAAGTCGCGCACGACCATCCCGCTCGTGTCCATCGGGCTGTACTGCCGCGGCGGGATCCTGGCGGAGCATGCGGATACGGCCGGCATGACGGGCCTGATGTCGCGGACGTCGGTGAAGGGCACGCACTCGCGCACGGGCGTGCGGCTGGCGGAGGAGTCGGAGGCCATGGGGGCCACCATTTCCCCGGGCGTCTCGTTCGACACCATCGAATGGACAATGTCGCTGCCGGCCCGGCATTTCGAGGGCGGACTGGAACTGCTTCTGGATGCGGCGCTGGAGCCCGCGTTCCGGATCGAGGATGCAGAGCGTGAACGCAAGATGACGCTAAGCGGGCTGGAACAGCTGCGCGACGACATGCAGCAGTACCCGATGCGCCTGGCTCTGGCGGCGGCGTTCGACGGTCATCCGTACGGATTCGGTCTGCCTCAGCTGGAGGAATCCATCCGCACTGCGGACCTGAGTGCGCTCGCTGCGTGGCACGAGCAGCGTGTGCTGCGCGGAGCGCCGCAGGTCATCGTGGTCGGCGACATCTCCGATCCCGATGGTGTGGCGGGATTCATCGCGCAGCGACTCGCCGGCAGGGTGCATGATCCCGTCGGCGTTCACCCCACACCGCCACGCTGGCCGACGGCGGCGGTGCAGCAGGTCGAGCACCGCGACAAGGCACAGACGGCACTCGTGCTCGCGTTTCCGGGCCCGCCTCGCAATCACCCGGAAGGGTATGCGCTCCAGCTGCTTTCGTCCGCAGTCTCGGGACTCGGCGGCAGGCTGTTCGAGGAACTGCGCAGCCGGCGTTCACTGGCATACTCGGTATCAGCTGCGCCGATGATGCGGTGGCAGGCGGGCGCATTCCTGGCGTACATCGGGATGGCGCCCGAACGGGAACTGGAGGCGCGCGCCGAGATGATGCGCGAACTGCTGCGCACGACGACGGAAGTGCTCGAGCCGGACGAACTCGAGCGCGCGCGCCGATACCTCATCGGATCCTGGCAGATCCGCCAGCAGACGCACTCACGCCAGCTCGCCGACCTGGCCGGTGCAGTGCTGCTGGGCGAGGGCCTGGCGGAGCTGAGGGAGTACATACCGCGCATCCAGGCCGTGAGCGCGGAGGATGTTCGTGCGGCCGCGGAGCGCTGGATCCGGCCGGAGCACGTGGTGGAGGCGGTTATCCGCGGTACCGGCGGCTCGCGCTGACGTTCCGTGGCAGTACATCGCACGCGGAGTAGACGGTCATCCGCGAGGCGCGCCTCACGCTTTGCGCGCGGCGCCGGCCGTGCTCATATTCCCGCGCGTCCTTCACATGGAGAGCACATGGCCGACACAAACGACACGATCCTGCTGGACCGCGAGGCGGACGGGATCGCGATCATAACGGTAAATCGCCCCGACAAACTGAACGCACTGAATGCCGGTACGGTCCGCGAGCTGGACCGCGTGCTGCGCGAGGCGCGCGACGATGACTCCATCCGTGTCATCATCCTGACCGGCGCGGGCGAGAAAGCGTTCGTGGCGGGTGCCGACATCGCCGAGTTGTCGCGCATGGGGCCGATCGATGGGGTCAGTGTATCGCGCGAGGGTCAGGCGACGTTCCGCATGATTGAGGCGCTGCCGAAGCCGGTGATCGGAGCCATCAACGGCTTCGCGCTCGGCGGCGGTCTCGAGCTGGCGCTCGCCTGTCACATCCGTATCGCATCGACACGCGCGAAGTTCGGGCTGCCGGAGGTCAAGCTCGGGATCATTCCCGGCTATGGCGGTACGATCCGTCTGCCGCGTCTGGTCGGCCGCGGCCGCGCGCTCGAGCTGATGCTCACCGGCGACATGATCGATACGGAGGAGGCGTACCGCATCGGCCTCGTGAACCGCGTGGCCGAGCCGGAAGCACTGCTCGATGCCGCCCGTGTCATGGCGCGGAAGATGATCGCGAACGGGC
The DNA here is from genome assembly GCA_018224305.1 of Gemmatimonadota bacterium. Lineage (GTDB taxonomy): Bacteria > Gemmatimonadota > Gemmatimonadetes > Longimicrobiales > RSA9 > SH-MAG3. The sequence continues at coordinate 425 of JAGTUV010000231.1, read as the reverse complement.
CGATCGCCATCGCGCTCGCGCTGGAGTCCGTGGACCGCGGAATGAGCACCACGATCGATGACGCGCAGGTGCTCGAGTCCAATCTCTTCGGACTGCTCGCATCGACCGACGATATGCGTGAAGGAATGACGGCGTTCCTGGAGAAGCGGAAGGCGGAGTTCAAGGGGCGGTGAAGTCTCCGCTGCCGGCACGATGGTGACCGCTCTCGTCTGCCGCGAGATACGGCTGCGGCAGTTCCGCAACTTCGAAGCATTGGATCTGCACTTCCCGCACGCGGGTGCAGCCATCATCGGAGACAACGGATCGGGCAAGACGAACCTTCTCGAGGCGGTGCATTACCTCGAGATATTCCGATCGTTCCGCGGCGCCGCGGATGAGCAGCTGGTCCGCTTCGGCGCCGCGGCGTTCCATATGCGCGGCGTGTT
>JAGTUV010000230.1 GCA_018224305.1 Gemmatimonadota bacterium | reverse complement strand
AGATCATCGCCACGGCATTCTCGAACCGGGTCATCGTGCCGGGCGAAACCACGACGCAGGACGTCGTGTGGTGGCTGCGTCAGCATGTGAACGATCTGGGCCTCGGTTCGTGGTTCCAGCCGTCGGTGAGCGTGCAGCGCCGCGGCGTAGAGATGGGAGACTCCGCGGATCCGGTGATCCGGCGCGGCGACGTGCTTCACACTGACTTCGGCATCGTCGCATACGGCCTGACGACGGACACACAGCACATGGGCTACGTGCTGCGCGATGGCGAGCAGACTGTGCCAGCCGGCCTCACGGCCGCGTTCCGCCGCTCGAACCGGCTGCAGGACCTGCTGCTCGAGGAGATGGAGCCGGGGCGCACCGGCAACGACGTGCTGCAGCGGACGCTGTCACGCATGCGCGAGGAGGGCATCGTTGGCACGGTCTACACGCATCCGATCGGTGATCATGGGCATGGTGCCGGCCCCACGATCGGGCTGTGGGACCGGCAGGAGGGCGTGGCCGGCCGCGGCGATGTCGAGCTGAGACCGAACACGTGGTTCTCCATCGAGTTGCAGGCAACGACACCGGTCCCCGAGTGGGACGGCCAGCCGGTGCGCATGGCGCAGGAGGAGGAGGCACTCATCGACGGCGACGGCTCGCGCCGCTGGGTACTGCGCCGGCAGACGGAGTTTCACATCGTCCGCTGACACGCCGGTTCATGAGGATCGCATGTTCATGCGGGTGCGGACGGGTGCGATTCCCCGGAGATTGATCCGCGTCCGTCTCAAACCCCAGGAGCTGAACATGACCCGATTCCTGTCCCGTCGCGATTCGCTGAAGGAGATGGGCATCTGGGTAGGAGGCGCATTCTTCCCGTGGTCGCCACACGCTCGCAACGAGCACGGAGAGCCGCTCATCCTGCCCGACGACACCATGCATTCCCCGCTCGCTGCACCGGTGACCGCCATCACGCTCGGCGCCGGAATGCGCGGCAACGTTTACGGCGATTATGCAGTCGAGTATCCGGACCGCCTGACCATCGTGGGTGTCGCGGAGCCGATACCGATACGGCAGGAGCGGTACGCGGCGAGGCACGCGATCCCGGAGACCCACCGCTTCGTCACATGGGAGCACGTGTTCGAGCGGCCGAAGTTTGCGGACGCGATCATCATCACCACTCCCGACGATCTGCACTACGGCCCGTGCATGGAAGCGCTGCGACTGGGCTACGATGTTCTGCTGGAGAAGCCGATCTCGCCGTCCGAGCGGGAGTGCAGGGACATACTGGCGCTGGCGCGCGAGACCGGCCGCATCGTCGGCGTGTGTCACGTGCTGCGCTACGCGCCGTACTTCGTGCGCATGCGTGAGATCATGCAGTCGGGCGCGATCGGTAAGGTAGTCAGCATCCAGCACTTCGAGCCGATCGAACACGTGCACATGGCGCACTCGTATGTGCGTGGCAACTGGCACAACAGCGAGGCGACGACACCGATCATCCTGGCCAAGTCGTCCCATGACCTCGACATCCTGCGCTGGATGATCGGCACGGACAGTGTCAGCATCCACGCGATCGGCGACCTGTCATGGTTCAAGGCTGAGAACGCGCCGGAGGGCAGCACGGCACGCTGCATGGACGGCTGCGCGATCGAAAGTACGTGTCCGTACTCTGCGCTGCGCATCTACCACCGCGACCGGCAGCGTCTTTACGTATTCGATCTGCCGGATGATGACGCGTTGCGGGAGAGCGCGATCCTGGAGAACCTGCGCACGACGGACTACGGGCGGTGTGTGTATCGCATGGACAACGATCAGCCCGACCACTACGTCACCAGCATACTGTTCGATGGCGGCGTGACCGCGAGCTTCAGCATGGAAGCGTTCACACCGTATCACGGCAGGCGCACGCGCGTGATGGGCAGCCTGGGCTACATCGATGGCGACATGAGCACCATGCGGATCGTCGACTTCCGCACCATGGAGCGCACACTGCTGGAGAGCAGCACGATGGGTGTGGACGAGTTCACCGCGGACGGTCACGGCGGCGGCGACTGGCGCCTGCTGGCCAACTGGGTGGAGGCCGTGGCGAAACAGGATGCCTCGCTGCTGAGCTCGACGATCGATGTATCGATCGAGAGCCATCTAATGGGATTTGCCGCGGAGACGAGCCGGCGCAACGGCACGGTCGAGCCGATCCGGCTCTGAGCGCGTCGTCGCGTTACGGCTGCTTGCGCGGGAGCGAAATCATCACGTGCGCCGATGGCGTGCCCGGCAGCATCAGCCAGGGCTCATCGCTCGGGAGCGCGCTGACACCCGTGGACTCTGTCGTAGCGCCGGGGATGTAGAGAGCATGAAGGCGCGTTCCCGTAGCCGGGTCCGTCGTCGCGGGATCGAAGTCGGCGACAGGGTAGCGGAAGTTGTAGACCATCGCCATCGCAGGCATGGGTATCGTTCCGTCTTCGATCTCCCGCCAGCGTATCTCGTTCCGTCGCGCACCCTCGATGCCCTCGCGTATGAGCTCGCGGCCGCGCCCCATGAACGGCTCCAGGCTGGCGTGGTAGCACGACGCAGCGAAGCCCGTTTCGTCCGGCCGGCCAGCCAGACAGATCAGCCCGTTCGTGCCCGCGCGCAGCAGCCGCAGTTCGCCGTCCGCGGTCCACGCTCGAACTTCTGCGCCGTCACGCAGCGGGGCAGGCGCCGCGAGCACGGCTGCGGCGATGAGCCATTCAGTGCTCTTGTCAGCGGGCTTCTGCGCAGCCGTCTGCTGCGCAGCAATGAGCTGCGGGCCCGCCGTGAACAGACCCGCGGCCAGAGAGGCCGCGAGGAATGATGAGCGTGTCATGTTGCTCCGAAGCCGGGGTGAATGTCGTGCTGTCATTCCATCGCACGTGTCGCAGTCAGGAAGACGCGATCCTCTGCGCTTCGCACCGTCAGACGGACCGCGCGGCCACCATCGAACTCGAACTCGTGATAGAACTCCTCGACGTCCAGCAGCACGCCCTCGTGGAAAAAGCCCAGCATGAATATGCCTCTCGCACGGGGCACCAGCAGGAAGTCCCACGCACTGGTCTCCATCTCCGCGAGTGCCCGACGTGCAGCGGCGCGCTCACGCTGCTGCGGCGACATGTCCTCGTCTTCCGCTGCCGCGACCGGTGGAGGCCCCGGGAGCGCGCCCTCCGGAAAGCCGGCGAAGAGGTGGCCGTCATCGGTGTGCCTCAGCGTCAGAACCGTGGGCGGAGCGCCCGCGCCTGTCTCGGGATCCGGGGCGAAGGCCGCCTGCCATTCGCCGACGTAGAGTGCAGCGTCCTCCGCGCTGATGGTGAGCACCGGTGTAATCGGCTCGACTTCCACCTCGATCGGAATCCGTGTCGTGCCCCAGCTCATCAGCATGGTGGCCCCATCCTGCGCGATTCGAGGGAACGCCCACATGAGCGCTTCCTCGTGAGCGGGCCCCTCTTCCACATCCACCACGAACCGGATCTGATCATCGGTCAGCTCCGGACGCTGCGTGTGAAACAGGGTGTCGCGCGCATCGAGCACCAGCTCCCAGGGCCCGACCTGGGACGGGATGATCCACATCGACCAGCGGCCTGCGGGGACGTCATGACCGTTCAGCTTCACCTCCTTGCTGACTTCGAGGACGGTCGCCTCATTGGCACCCGGCGTCCACAGTTCCCCCCAGTGGACCACCTTGCCGAACAGGTCCGTGCGGTCGCGGGCAAGCGGGCGTGAATAGTCGAGCGAGATGAGGGCATCGCCGAGCGTCTGCGTTACCGTCGCACGCTGACTGATCCGGTATGTGCCTTCCGGCACCTGAGCGGCTGTGATCGCCGGCGAGGCCAGGACCAGCGCCAGCACGGCGGCTGCGTGCAGAGACGGGGATCGGCAGGGTACCGGGCGCAGAACGCGTGTCATGTACATCCGTCCTCCGTGGTGGGAGATCGACCTCAGGCGTGATCCAGGCTGTGCTGGACTCCGGCGCGCGCGGATTCGGCACCGGCCTCCGGACCGTAGCGCGCATCCGTCGCGCGACGGATCTGATCGAGCGTTTGTCCTTCCTTCCACCGGCGGTAGGCAATCCGGCCCTGTCCCTCGCAGATCTCGCAGAATTGCGCCATACCGGGCTTCTCGTAACAGCTGAGAAGCGAACGATAGCCATCCAGGTGTGCGCACCCACAGTAGCAGAGGATGCCGTCCGCAATGTGCGGGATCTCGCGGATCTGGTCGAACACGTCGATCAGGTGCGGCGCGTTGGCGAGCTGATCAGCCGTCAGCACGTTGGAGCCGTCGATCCCGGGTCGCGGGTCAGGGTGGACGTCAGGACGTACCATGCCGAGCATAAGCAGAGCATGCGGACGGTGGCGATACAGCGGTATCAGAACGGCCACCGTGCTCGCGGCGGTCAGCCCGACGAAGTGCCGGCGTGACAGGCAGGGCGCACTGCCGCGGCTGGACTCAATCGATTCATCAGCAGGTGGCATGGCGAAGTCACGCAGGAAGGGGGCAGCCATGACTGCTCAGGCCGGACCATGACTGCCATCAGGGACTGCTCTCAGCCTCGACCCACACTGTCAATGTATGATAATGAGCAACTTCGCGCAGGAAAATAGCATGATCATGTGACTGTCGCGCTGGTGCCGCGGTCGTATCCATCCGCACCCGTAGCGGGCAGACTATCAGTTGCGCGGAGTCGTTGCGCGGAGTGTTGCGCGCAGACAATCGAGTGGTTAGGCTTGGCAAAGCGGCCGCATCCGCGCCTTCCGCTAACTCCCGCGCTCGCCGTTCAATTCGCCCCGCGTTCCGAGGAGACGAATGATCCCTGCAACGTCGCCATCTCAACGCATGCCATCGGCAGGTATGCGTGGCGCAGCCCGCATCCTGCTGTGGGTGGTT
>JAGTUV010000229.1 GCA_018224305.1 Gemmatimonadota bacterium | reverse complement strand
GACAGAGTCCGGAGCGAGGGCGAAAAGCCGGTCGAGTGTGCCGGTCAGGGGTTGAGGCTCAGGCGGTCCGGGCGGGGCGTCGAGCGTAGCCCCTGGCTCGATCGTGACGCCCGGCAGGGGAGCCAGCACGGAGTACTGCGCGGGCGCGGCCGGGCAGTCGGGCGGTGGGCTGGTGATGACGGAGCTGGACGCAAGCAGATGGACCGCGCCGCCGGACGACAGCGGGGCAGGAGCCGGGTCAACGTTGGGCTGCAGCGGGGGCGGCTCGACGAGGAGGCGTGCGACCGCGCGCCCCACCCGCGGCGGCGCCTCGGCCGTAACGCTTTCGATGAGGAACACATGGTCCGACAGGCGCTCGATCTGGACGGCGGCTCCGGCCGTCTGTGCGGCCGGTAGCGCGATCCGGCCAGCGCTGCCGGCGGGAATGGTGTCGATGGACTCGTTCCAGAGGCCAAGTGCCTGTCGGACCCCACTTTCGGCATCGAGCCGGAGCTGAAGCACAGTCACACGGTTCGCCCCGATCCGTTGCTCCTGGAGCGCGAGATGGAGCGTGCCGAGGACGATACAGTCGAGCACGACGATCGCCAGCAGGGCGAGGATGAGCGCGGCTCCGGGCCGCCGTGTCGAACTCACGGCCATACGGGTGATGGCGTGAACATGGCTGCGTACATGGCCTGACGGCCGCCGGCCTCGATCCGAAAGCTGACTCCATCCTGCGTGAGTCCATCGAAGCGGGAAAACGGATGTCGCAATGCCTCTGCGGTGAGCGGCTGCCGGCCGCCCGCCCCGATACGGTAACGGAGGGCGTTGGTGGTGAGGTGGTAGGAACCCGACTCGAACACCAGCAGGACGGCGTCCTGCGGCGGTGTTCCCGTGGTCGTCAGCTCGAGGACGGTTTCGCCGCTCAGAGCAGCGCACAACCCTGGAGCCGGGCTGGCATCGAAGAGCAGGAGCGCGTACTCGAGGCCGGCGCCCACGATGAGCACGGAATCCTTTGCCGGGTCGGGGAGCCGGTCGCCGGTGTAACGAACGATCACACCACCGCCAGTCGAGCCGCAGGGCAGGCCGGCCCCTCTGAAGGCGCGCACCGCCAGCGAATCAGCGCTCCAGGCGCGAACATCGGCCGAGTGCATTCGGCGAGCCTCGCCCCCCAGGACCGAAACCACCGTACGGACCGCCTCCGCCGTCGCGACCTGCTCTGCGGCCACGCGCGCCAGCTTCATCTGCGCGACGCAGATTCCAGCGATGACCGCCATGACGATGGATGAGAGTGTCATGACCACGACCGCCTCCAGGAGCGACGTTCCGGATTGATTGCCAAACCGCGAGGGACGTTGCATGGGAAATCTCATGGACACGAGGGTCACCTGGCGGAGTGGACGGCGTGGAACGTGAGCTGCTGCTCACGCGCGCCATCGGCCACAGTGACCGTCAGATTTATAGTGGTCGATACGGAGTCCTCCTGCACGGTCCACTCTGCTCTCGACCGACCGTCATTCCTGTCGCCCGAGGCCGGTACCGGCTCGCGCATGAGTGAGTCGAGCACGAGCGCGGCGATGTCGGTGCCCTCCTCCATTGCACGCGCCCCCATGAACGAGCGCTGCGAGACGGCCGCCGCACCCGTGAGCGCGAGGAGCCCGAAGGAGAGGATCGTGAGTGCGACGATCAGCTCGACGAGGCCGAATCCACCGGGTAGGCGGACTTCCCGAGCAGTGGCGATGAGGTCGGGGCTGCACGAAGCGAGAAGGCTGCGGTGCCGGGCGCTCCGGTCTGCACTCCTGCGGGTGGTCATGATTGTCGCACCCTCCCGTATGCCGATATCGTGATGGTGCCGGTAACGGACCCGCTCATCACGCGCATTGTGGCGTTGCTCATCCTGCCGATGCCGAGGGCGTCGTAACGGATGTTGAGGAGCGAACTGCTCGACGTCAGCCGGACGCCGTGCCGCGCGCTGACGTGCTGGATGTCGCCGACGCGGACGCCCGGACTGCGTTCGATCCACGCCGCGCCGGCATCGACGTCAACGACCAGCGTGGCACCTCCCGCGAGGATTGCGGTGGCGCGCGTAAGTGCGAGGAGCGCTGCGACCTCGCCGCGTGCCGCGCGAACCGCCATGACGTCGCGCGCGTGACGGATCGGCACAGCGGCGGCCGCCAGAAGCAGAGCGCCGAGGACCAGTACGAACGTGAGTTCGATGAGGGAGTAGCCGTTGCGTTTCATGGAGTGAAGGATGGAGCGGGGGGAGGGGCGGATACATGGCGGGATGGGGCTGAATTCCGGCAGGGTTGGAAGCAGTGTCGTGGCACTGCCGACCCCGCGTCATGCGCGGTCAGGACGCCTCAAACCCTCGATTGCGGCACGGCCCGCGTGGAGGGCGTACTCGTTGCAACTGCAGGCGCGGCACCCCGAGCGATCCATCCGGTGGGCCATCCCGCGAGACAACTCACATGACGTGAATGCGTCGACGTCCTACTCCAGGCCGTATTCCCGGATCTTGTAGAGCAGCGCCCGCGACGACAGTTCGAGCAGTTCGGCAGCGCGAGTCTTGTTGCCGCCGGTGCGCTCGAGGGCCTGGCGGATGAGCCGACGTTCGAGAGCGG
>JAGTUV010000228.1 GCA_018224305.1 Gemmatimonadota bacterium | reverse complement strand
GCCTGGTAGCGCTCGAGGCGGCCGCGCACGCCGACGTACATGCCGGGCCGCAGCAGGTCCATGACCGGTTCCACACCCTCCCACATGCGCGCCTCGACGCTGCCATAGCAGTCGGTGAGGCTCATCTTCAGGAAGGGAGCATCATTACGGGTACGACCGACGCTCAGCGAGCGTATCGCGTAGCACGCGACGAGGTCCTCGAGGTCGGCGTGGCTATGGGCAGGCGGCCAGGGGAACGGCCGGTCGCCGACCCACTCGCGAGGCGTGGGTTCCGGCATGGCGGTCATGGACGTTCTGCCGATGCATCATGAATGATCCGTCCATCCACAATCGTATAGACCGCGCGGCCGCGGAGCTCCCGACCCGCGAACGGTGTGTTGCGGCTCTTCGAGCGCAGCTGCGCCGTGTCGACGGTCCAGGACCACGCGGGGTCAAAGACCGTGACATCCGCAGGGGCGCCGCGATCGAGTGCTCCGCCCGGCAGGTTGAAGGCGCGCGCCGGCTGCGTGCTCATGCGTGTGATGAGCGTAGGCAGATCGATGATATTTCTGTCGACCAGCTCCGTGATCGCCAGGCCGAGCGCCGTTTCGAGACCGATCAGGCCGAACGGCGCATCCTCGAAAGCCTGCTCCTTCTCGTCGTAATGATGCGGCGCGTGATCCGTCGCAATGACGTCGAGCGTGCCGTCGCGCACCCCCTCGATGACGGCGGCGCGGTCGGCGGCGGCCCGCAGCGGCGGGTTTACCTTGGCGTTGGTGCGGTACGGCTCGACCGCGTCATCCGTCAGTGTGAAGTGGTGCGGCGTCGCTTCAGCGGTCACGGCGATACCGCGTGCCCGTGCTGCACGGATCATCTCGACGCCGCCGCGCGTCGTGACGTGCTGGATGTGGAGCCGTCCGCCCGTCAGCTCTGCGAGCAGCAGGTCGCGCGCAATGCACACGTCCTCTGCGGCATTCGGAATGCCGATCAGGCCGAGCCGAGTCGATGTCGCGCCCTCGTTCATGGAGCCGCCGCGCGACAGTGTCATGTCCTCGCAGTGACTGGCGACGGGGATGCCGAACGTACGAGCATACTCGAGGGCGAGGCGCATCAGTCCCGCGGTCGGAACAGGCCGCCCGTCGTCCGTGATCGCGACCGCACCGGCGTCGATCATCTCGCCGATCTCCGTCAGACGCTCGCCCTTCTGACCGATCGACACGGCGCCCGTGGGGTACACGCGCGCACTACCGGCACGCAGACCCTGCGCACGCACGAATCCGACAGCCGCGGGATCGTCAGTGGGCGGATCCGTATTGGGCATCGCACATACGGCCGTGAAGCCGCCGGCGGCCGCCGCGCGCGCACCGCTCGCGATGGTCTCCTTGTGCTCCTGTCCCGGCTCGCGCAGGTGCACGTGCAGATCGATCAGGCCGGGACATACGATGAGGCCGGCGGCGTCGATGACCTGCGCGTCATCGGGCAAGCCGAAGCCGGTGCCGACATCGCTCACGCGGCCATCGGCCAGCAACACGTCGGCAATCGCATCGTGACCTGCCGCCGGATCGATGACACGACCACCGCGCAGGAGCAGCGGCCGACCGGCTTCCGTCGCCCGTGGTTCACTCGCCATGCTTTGCCGACTCCGCCTTCTCGGGCATGCCGCCCGCCAGCAGATAGAGTACTGCCATGCGTATCGCCACGCCGTTGGTCACCTGATCGAGGATCACAGAGTGCGGGCCGTCGGCGACATCACTGTCGATCTCGACGCCGCGGTTCATCGGGCCGGGGTGCAGGATGAGGAGATCGCGCGGCGCGTTCTCGACGCGCTCGCTCGTGACACCGAAGAAGCGGTTGTATTCGCGCAGGCTCGGCACGAAGCCGGCCTGCATGCGCTCGAGCTGGAGGCGCAGCACGTTCAGCACATCCGCCCATTCGATGGCCTCCTCGATGCGTCCGAAGACGGTCACACCGAGATCCTGGATGTCGCGCGGCAGCAGCGTGCGCGGCGCGCAAACGGCGACTTCCGCGCCGAGCTTCGTGAGCCCCCAGATGTTGGATCGTGCGACGCGCGAGTGCAGGACATCACCGACAATGCAGATGCGCTGACCATTCAGATCGCCGCGATGATCGCGGATCGTGAGAATGTCGAGCAGTCCCTGCGTTGGATGTTCATGGCGGCCGTCACCCGCGTTGATGACGTTCGACGGAATCCGTTCCGCCAGGAAGCGCGCGGCTCCCGAGGAACCATGACGGATGACGACCATGTCGATGCGCATGGCCTCGAGGTTGCGCGCGGTGTCGACGAGGGTCTCGCCCTTCTGCACGCTCGAGCCGGTAGATGCGATGTTCACGGTGTCGGCCGACAGCCGCTTCTCGGCGAACTCGAACGATATACGGGTGCGGGTGGAAGCCTCGAAGAACAGATTGACGATCGTCTTGCCGCGCAGCACCGGCACTTTCTTGATGGCGCGCTCGCTGATCTCCTTGAAGGGCTCCGCCGTATCGAGAATCGCCCGGATCTGCTCCGCTTCGAGCTGCTCCAGCCCGATCAGGTCCTTGCCGAGGAAATGGGCGCTCTGACTCACGCGTCCTCCGGCCGGCGTGCCCTCTCGACGGACAGGCTGCCGTCGAGATCCGGCACGAGCACCTCGATCACCTGATCCGGTGCCGCCTCGATCACGCGGCCGACGATATCCGGCTGGATGGGCAGTTCCCGTCCGCCGCGGTCGACCAGCACGCAGAGCCAGATCCGGGCAGGGCGTCCGAAGTCGGCCAGTTCGTCGAGCGCCGCACGCGCGGTGCGGCCGGTGTACAGCACATCGTCCACAATGACGAGGTTGCGGCCATCGATACCGCCGGCAGGCAGACGGGTCTCGCCCAGGACGGGCCGCGGTCCGATGGCGGTGAGGTCGTCGCGGTAGAGGGTGATGTCGAGAGTGCCGACCGGAGGGCGCTGGCCTTCTGCGCGTTCGATCTCGTTGGCAATGAGGTCGGCCAGCTGCACACCGCGGCGCTGCACACCCATGACGCACAGTCCGGCCACGCCGTTGTTGTGCTCGACCACTTCCCTGGCCATGCGAGCAAGTGCGCGCTCGACTGCGCGCGCGTCCATCATCAACTGGCGCTCGGGAGATGCCATTCGCTTCAGTCCTGGGGGTCAACGGCCGGCGGAAGGTACGGGGCGCCCCGCACCGCTGTCAACGCGGCTGTCCCTTCGCATCACGGTGCCTCCGTAGACTGACGCCCCGGCCGGCAAGCGTCTTTACACCGCCCGCCGCAGTGCCTACCTTCGCTCGTCCCGACCGTGCCGCGGCGCTTCCGAATGCCGCGCGCTGCGTCCACCCGCGCAGAAAATCCATATGGAAATCGCTGTCGAGCCGGGCTGGCTCACACTGCTGCCGCCGCTGATCGCCATCGTCATCGCGCTGATCTTCCGCGAAGTCATCGTGTCGCTGTTCTTCGGCATCTGGCTCGGCGCTCTGATCCTCAACGACTGGAACCCGCTGACCGCTACGCTGCGGAGCGTGGATCAGTTCGTGGTCGGCTCCGTTGCCGATGATGCCGACAAGATCGCGATCATGGTCTTCTCGCTGCTGCTGGGCGGGCTGGTCGGCATCATGAGCCGCAACGGCGGCACGCGCGGCATCGTCGAGGCCATGCGGCCGCTCGCCACCTCGCCCCGGCGCGGCCAGTTCTTCACGTGGCTGGCCGGCATGGTGATCTTCTTCGATGACTACGCCAACACGCTGATCGTCGGCAACACGATGCGACCCGTGACCGACCGCCTGCGCGTGTCGCGTGAAAAGCTCGCATACATTGTCGATTCGACCGCAGCCCCGATCGCGGCAATCGCCGTGATCTCGACCTGGGTCGGGTTCGAGATCACGCTGATCGGCGAGGCACTGCAGACATCGGCCGCGCAGACGACCGACCCCGCGCTCGCCCAGCAGCTGCTCGGCGCCAATCCATTCAACGTGTTCCTGCACTCGATCCCGTACCTGTTCTATCCGATCTTCGCCATCATATTCGTCGTGATGACCGTGCTCACACGGCGCGATTTCGGGCCGATGCTGAAGGCCGAGACGCGCGCCCGCACGACGGGTGAATTGCTCGGGCCGGGTGCCATGCCAGCAGCGGACGTGTCCGGCGGCGCGCTCGAGCCCGATGCCGGCACGCCGCACCGCTGGTACTACGCGGGAGTGCCCGTGCTCGTGGTGATCGCGGTCGCGCTCATCGGCATCTACAGCACGGGGCTCGCTTCGCTGGAGCCCGGCCAGCAACGGTCTCTGAGCAATATCGTCGGCGGCGCAAATCCGTTCTCGACGCTTATCTGGGCGTCATCGATCGGCGTCGGTGTCGCGCTGATCATGTCCATCGCCGGGCGCATCCTGACCTTGCAGCAAGGCATCGACGCGATGGTCAACGGCATGAAGGCCATGTTCATGGCCATGGTCATTCTCGTCCTGGCGTGGGGCCTCGGCGGCGTCACGGAGGAGCTGGCAACCGGTGCCTACCTGGCCAGTGCAATCAGCGACACACTGCCGCTCGTCGTGCTGCCCGTCCTTGTCTTCGTAACCGCCGCGCTCATCTCGTTCGCGACGGGCACGTCATGGGGCACAATGGCGATCCTGTTCCCGGTCGTCATTCCGCTGGCCGTTGCCATGGGCGCCGGTGTCGGGTTCGATGGCGGTGAGCACTATTCCATTCTGCTCGGCGTGATCAGCTCCGTCATGGCGGGCTCGATATTCGGAGACCACTGCTCGCCAATCTCCGATACCACCATCATGAGCTCCATGGCATCCGGCTGTGACCACATCGACCACGTCCGCACGCAGCTCCCCTATGCGCTGGCGGTCGGTGCCGTCGCGATGCTCGTCGGTGACATCCCGACGTCGTTCGGGCTGCACCCGGCCATATCGCTGCCGCTGGGTCTCGTCATTCTGTATCTGCTGCTTCGATTCATTGGCAGGCGGGCTGACGATGCGCCGGCGGAGGTTCGGATGACTGCTCCTCTCGCCTGATCGGCTTGTCGTACGACGCCAGTGGACCGTCTCTGAGACGGCTCACTCTAGGTCTGCGCGCGTCTCCGGCGGGCACGAAAGAACCGCCGGAGCAGCTCGCTGGCCGGCACGGCGAGCACGCCGGCCGTGACGTCGACCTGGTGATTGAGGCGGGAGTCCTCGACGATGGAGGCGAGGGAGCCCGCCATGCCGGCCTTGGGGTCGAATGCTGCGAAGACCAGGCGCCTGACTTTCGCGAGCACGACGGCACCGGCGCACATCGCGCACGGCTCGAGCGTGACGTACATGGTGGAATCGAGCAGGCGTGAAGTCCCGAGGCGGCTGGCGGCGCGGCGCAGGGCAACCATCTCGGCATGAGCCGTGGGATCGTCGAGAGTGCGCGTGAGGTTGTGGGCCTCGGCGATCAGAACTCCCGACCTGACGATGACGCAACCGACCGGAACTTCCTCGACAGCGGCAGCGCCATGCGCAAGCTCGAGTGCGCGCTGCATCCACTGCGCGTCCGCAGGGGACGCGGAGCGGGGCGCTTCCTCAGTTGGCAGGGAGCGGGACCGCAGCGGCAGGCTCTGCCGCGACCGCGGGGCGCATACGGCGGATCAGGCCGGTAACCCTGCCGCGAATGACGCTGCCGGCCTGGCGCTGCGTCAGCCTGACTGCGGCCTCACCGCGACGCAGGGGATCGATGGAGAACTCGGTGCCGTTGCGCGCGCAGCGTCTCACGGACGTGGTACCGGCGGTGTGAGCCAGCACGATATCGCCGCTTTCCAGGGCCGCGGGCTCGACCGGTTCGATCACCAGCAGGTCACCCGGCCGTACGCCGACCTCCGTCAGGTGATTGCCGGACATCGACAATAGATAGGCGCCGTGGGCAGTGACGATCTTGCGGTCGATCTGAATGTGGTCGGATGCCGTCGTCGCTTCGGCGGAATCGAACACGGGCATACTCACCGGCTGGTCACGCATCTCGATGCCGATCAGTCTCACACCTCGCGAACGTGACGGGTCGCGCTCGATCCAGCCTTTGCGGGCGAGTGCCTGCAGCAGCTCGGACACCGTCTTCGTGCTCTTGATCGAGAATTCCCGGCCGATCTCCCGGATCGACGGCTGATACGTATTCGTGCGCAGATACTCGACCAGGTAGTCGAGTACGCGACGTTCGAGTTCAGTCAGTTGATCCGGCATCGTCCCCTCCAGCGGTTCGCTGCGTCAGACGATGTGAGATTCGGGCAGAAAGACTTCGCGGACCGCCCGACCGCACGATCGACAGCCCGCGCCCGCCTTTGTCAAGGAGGAATTGCCCCTCCTGGGATCGAACCAGGACTCTCCTGATCCAGAATCAGGCGTGTTGCCAGTTACACCAAGGGGCAGCGCGTATGTACACCTATGCTATTCCCGTGACCCTTCGCCTGTCAAGCGACTACGCCCCACCGCTAGCCCCACCGCCGGGCGCCGTCGCCGAGAGTGTTACAATCGCCCGATCCACGCGCTGGAGTGTCCGCACGCGCCCCAGCAGACATGCAACCTCGAAAATGCCGGGCGACGCACCTGTTCCCGTGATCGCCACGCGCAGCGGGTGGATCAGCTTGCCGGCTCCGATCCCTTCCGCCTCCGCCCGTCCCCGCAGGCACTCCTCGAGGGCAGCCTCCGTCCATTCGGAGAGGCTGTCGAAGTCCGCGCGAATGCGCTCGAGCCGGACACGGACCGCGGCCGCATCCTTCCAGTGCTTCGCTACCGCGGTTGTGTCATACGCGAAGTCGTTGAAGGCGAATGGGCGCGCCTGCTCGATCATCTCGAGCACCGTCCTCGCCCGCACCTGGAGCAGCGCCG
>JAGTUV010000227.1 GCA_018224305.1 Gemmatimonadota bacterium | reverse complement strand
GTCGCGATCACGTTCGCGGTCATCGGCGGCTTCGTGTGGGGATGGCTTGCCGATCGATTCGGGCCGAAGCGCACTCTGAACTGGGTGCTGATGTGCTGGGTCGCGATCTTCATGTTCGCGGCCGCAATCGGCATCGCCGGCCTGCCGCTCCTCGCGCTGTACGCGGTGGCCTCCGCGGCAGGATTCGCGCTCGGCGGTGTCTGGTCCGCCGACCGGCCCTACATGCTGCGACTGACGCCGCCCTCACGCGTCGGCGAGTTCTATGGCCTCTACGGCATGGTGGGCCGCTTCTCGGCCATCACCGGCCCGCTCATCTGGGCCGGCATGGCGCACATCACCATCACGACCATCGGCCTCGAACCCCACGTCGGCCAGGGCTATGGTGTGCTGGCGCTTCTGGTCCTCGTCGTGATCGCGTTCTTCATCCTGCAACCGGTCACGGACGAGCGCCGCGACTGGAAGGCATTGCAGGCGGGAGCAGCGGAGCCATGAGCAAGCCGCCGTTTACCTGCCCGATCCCGCGGCTGGATCGCTCGTCATGATGAAGAGCGGCTTGTCGCGGAAATCGTAGATCGGCCGCAGCCGTTCCGTGTTGTAGTACTTCGCGACATCGACGTGCTTCTTCGTGCCGGTCACGACCTCGATCGGCACGGAATCGTAGCGACCGTTGTGCACGCTGACCAGGCGGCCGAACTCGCCGCGCAGGATCAGGTCGAGGGCGAGGTTGCCGAAAGCCATGGGAACGATGGAGTCGAGCGCGTCCGGATCGCCCGACCGCACCAGGTAGCCGAGGCGCTGGTTGACCACGTTGACGCGCCGGCCTTTGTTGAACTTCGGTGACAGGTCCTGGAGCATGGCCGAGACGCGGTCGCCCATGCCGCCGAGCTTGCGATGGCCGTACTGGTCCGCTTCGCCCGCCTCGAACGACATCCCCTCCTGATGCGCCATCCGCGCACCCTCCGACACGAGGGCAACCGCATAATTGCTCGGGTGCCGGTTGCGGTCGTACATCATGAGTTCCGCGAACTGCTCGATGTCGAACGGATGCTCGGGGATGATGCAGCGATCCGCGGCGCCGGCCATCGTGGGCAGCAGCGCCGTGAAGCCGGCGTACCGGCCGAACACCTCAATGACCAGGAAGCGCTCGTGTGACCCGGCCGACGTTCGCAGTCGGTGCGTCAGTTCGATCGTGCGCGTGACGCACGTGCTGAACCCGATGCAGTAGTCCGTGCCGGGCACATCGTTGTCCATGGTCTTCGGGATCGCCACGACCCGCACGCCCTCCTCATGCAGTCGCTGCGCGTAACTGAGCGTGTCATCGCCGCCGATCGGGATGAGGTGCTCGACGCCGAGGTGCTCCAGGTTCTTCAGGATGTCGGGCGTCACATCGTTGACATCCGCCGTGTAGGTGTCGGCCAGATGCTGCGGAACCGCGCTGCGCGGGAGGTGGCTCGGCCGCGTACGCGAGGTGTGCAGGAAGGTGCCGCCCGTCCGGCCGGCACGATTCACGACCTCCTCGGTCAGGACCTGATAGTTCTGGCTGTTGTCCGCGCCACCGGCCGGGTCCAGATCAACCAGTCCGCCCCAGCCGCGACGAATCCCGATCACGCGGTACCCCTCGCGGGTTGCCCGTATCGTGATCGCACGAATGGCGGGATTGAGGCCCGGCACGTCGCCGCCGCCCGTCAGTATCGCGATTGTACCCTTTGCCACCTGCCGCCTCCGGAATGTTGGGATATCCGATCGGCGTGCAAGAAGAACGCCGACCGCCGCATCCCGCCGGGGCGTGGTCGATCGACGTCGCCGCAAGCACGGCTTTGCGCACCCCCCGGTCTCCCTCTTTACACGCTGGAGACGTCGTTTGCTTGCAGGACGCATGACAGCACGACCGCTGGTCGATCCACTATATGATGCTCCGCTGGATCGCCATAATGCCCCCGGCTATGAGCACGAATGCAATCATGAACCCCACGGTGCGCACGGGCGAGCCGGAGCGGGCGGGTTCACGCCTGCGCGCCATGACGGATGCAGTGTGGGCTGCGGCCGCCGCGAGCACCATCATCAGCAGATGTCCCGCGAGCGCGCCGTAGAACGGGAACCCGGTCAGCAGCAGCAGCACGCCGAGCACCACCTGAAGGTCGAGCAGGCCGATGAACGCTCCCGCGAGAGCCCGTTCGGCGCGAGGTGGCAGCCCGGCCCGGCCCCAGCCCATGAACGCCGTGATCATGGCGCCTGCACCCGCCAGCAGTACGAAGTAGCGAGCGAATGAATGGATCGTGAACAGAGTCTCCGTCACCCATCCCTCCTGTCGTGGTATCGTCGGCGCATACGATAGAGTACCGGCGTGTGGGCGGCAACGGGTGGCGGCGCGAGCGGCGTGGCTGTATCCTCACGAAACCTCATTCGAGCCAGGAACTGACTGTCGCCCGTCGCCCCAGGGGATCTGCATGATCACGACACGACTCCGCGCAGCGGCCGCACTGCCGCTCCTCCTCATCGCAGTACAGGACGCCGCCGCCCAGTCCGGCGTTACGACGCCCGAACAGCAGTTCGGTCATCCGATCGGCGCGGACTACATGCTGCCCGATTACACCGCGTTCGCCGGGTACTGGGAGCGGCTCGCGGGCGAGTCGGATCGCATGGTGCTCGACACCATTGGCATGACGGAGGAGGGGCGCCATCAGCTGATGGCCATCATCACCTCACCGGAGAACCACCGCAACCTCGACCGCTACCGCGACATCTCGCGCAGGCTTGCGCTTGCGGACGGATTGACGGATGACGAGGCGCGCCGGCTCGCCGCGGAGGGAAGGGCGGTCGTCTGGATCGATGGCGGGCTGCATGCGACGGAAGTGCTCGGCGCTCAACAGCTCATGGAGACCATCTACCAGCTCGTCAGTCGCACCGACGACGAGACACTGCGCATCCTCGATGATGTCATCATCCTCGCCGTGCATGCGAATCCGGATGGCATGGAACTGGTCTCCACCTGGTACATGCGCAACCCGGATCCGATGGAACGCCGCACGGGCGGGCTGCCGCGCCTCTATCAGAAGTACGTCGGTCATGACAACAACCGGGACTTCTACGCGTCCACGCAGGCCGAGACCGAGAACATGAACCGTGTCATGTACACGGAGTGGTACCCGCAGATCGTCTACAACCACCATCAGACGGGGCCGGCAG
>JAGTUV010000226.1 GCA_018224305.1 Gemmatimonadota bacterium | reverse complement strand
GGGCGCCTGGCGCCGCGACGGTATTCGTCTATGACCTGAATGATGCGGGCACCTGGACTCCGGCGGGAGAGCTTCATCCGTTCGACGTCGTGCGCGGCACGCAGTTCGGCGCCTCCATTGCCTCCGTCGGTGGCGAGACGTGGGTCGGCGCACCGGGCGTGAACCGCTCCAACGGCCGCATCTACCGCTTTCTCCCGGACGCCACCGGCGGCTGGCAGAGTGCGGTGCGGCTCGATGCCGACTCGGCCGATGGCACAGCCTGGCCGTTCGCATTCGGCTATGCAATCGCGTCGGCGGGGGATCGCGCGGTCGTCGCCATGCCGATGCGCGACTTCGGTGAAGGCCGTGCGCTCGCCATCACGCGCGCAGGTGGCGCCTGGCAGCCGCGCCAGACGCTCGAGGGTCGCATCTACGCGATCGGCAGCACGCTGACGCCGGGCGCACGCTGCGAGCAGGGCCTCATCGGTGAGTTCACCTGCGCCAACATGGAGCTCGTGTCGCACATGCCCATCAGCGCGCTCGGTGGCGCGCGCGGCGCGTGGGTTAACGACGTGTGGGGCTGGACGGATCCGGAGACCGGCAGGGACTACGCACTCGTCGCCCGCCGCGATGGCGCATCGTTCGTCGATGTGACCGATCCGTCGGGACCGCGCCTGGTCGGCGATCTGCCACGCACGAGTGGCTCGCCGCCGTCCGTCTGGCGCGACATCAAGGTGCTGAACAACCATGCCTACATCGTCGCCGATGGCGCGGGTGCGCACGGTATGCAGGTGTTCGATCTGACCCGCCTGCGGGCAGTCACGGGTGCGCCTGCCATGTTCGACGCAGACATGACGTATCGCAACGTGTACAGCGCTCACAACGTCGTCGCTGATACGGCATCGGGATTTCTCTACATCGTCGGTGCCAACAGCGGCGGGGAGACGTGCGGCGGCGGCCTGCACATGGTGGATGCGCGCGATCCGCAGAACCCGACGTTTGTGGGCTGCTACAATGACGCGTCCGCCGCCAACAGTCGCGGCTACACCCACGATGCGCAGTGCCTGGTCTACGAGGGCCCCGACGCCCGCTATCGCGGCCGCGAGATCTGCATTGGCTCCAACGAAGTCGAGATCAACATCGCCGATGTCACGGACAAGTCGAATCCGGTGACGATCGGCCGCAACAGCTATCCGAACGTGGCCTATGCGCACCAGGGCTGGTTTGACGACGAGCAGCGCTACTTCTACATGAACGATGAGCTGGACGAGCTGGCCGGTACCGTGGCCGGTACGCGCACCATCGTGTGGGATCTCACCGAACTCGACGATCCGATCGTCGCGCGCGAGTACATCGCACCCGTCCGCTCATCCGATCACAACCTCTATGTGGTGGGGAACCGCGTATACGCGTCGAACTACGGCAGCGGGCTGCGCGTCCTCGATATCAGCGATCGCACCAATCCCCGCGAGATCGCGTTCTTCGACAGTGCGCCGTACAACGACGACGAGCCCGGACACAGCGCCACGGAGAGCGGCGCGTGGAGCAACTACCCGTTCTTCAAGAGCGGTATCGTCGTCTTTACCAGTGTACGCGAGGGTCTGTTCATTGTGAGGGTCACCGACCTCGTCCCGATCAGCTGACCGCGCAGATCGATCAGACGGTAACGGGCGGCGCGTGCACTGGCGCGCTGACCGTCGCCCGGAGCGGGAGTGCTACACGGAACCTCGTCCCGCGGTCGCGCCAGCTCGTCACCTGAATCGTCCCGCCGTGCGCTTCCACGCCCGCCTTCGCGATGGGCAGCCCGAGTCCCCCTCCGCCGTTCGCACCCCGACCCTGGTAGTACTTCTCGAAGATGTGACCGACCTGCTCCTGATCGATGCCGCAGCCGGTGTCGGCCACTTCGATGCTCAGGCGGTCACCGTCAGTCCGGATCGAGATGCGGATGGTACCTCCGGGCGGCGTGAATCTCAGGGCATTCCCGATCAGGTTGCCGAGCACGTCCGAGCGCAACACGTCCGGATCGGCGATGAGGAACGCGGGCGTGGTGTCGTGTACGTTTATCTCGAGATGCAGATCGCGCATGCGTGCGGCCGGCTCGAACGCGCGCTGCAGCTCGTCTGCGAAGTGGCGCACGTTGATCTCTTCCAGGCCGAGCTGGACACGCCCCGCCTCCATGCGGCTGAGTTCGAGCAGCTGATCGACACGCCGTTGCAGCGTCAGTGTCTGGTCGGAGAGCGCGCGCAGCAGTTCGCGATGACGCGTGTGCCGCGGACCGGACAGCTCGTCACGGATCAGTTCGGCATATCCGGCAATGACGCTGATGGGCGTCTTCAGATCGTGACTGGCGGAACCGACGAACTCGGCTTTGAGACGGTCCAGCTCGGTGAGCCGCATCGTCATCGTGCGGAACGAGCGGGACAGGTCGCCCACCTCATCGAGGCGGTCGTACGGCAGATCGGGTGGTGCCTCGAACGTGCCGTCGGCCACGCGAGCCATGGCACGGCGCAGACGGTTGAGCGGCTGCGTCAGGAAGCCCGCTGCGGCCAGCGCGAGTGCGACGGCCAGCGCCATTGAGATCAGCACCGCTGCACTGGTGGCGGCCGCGGCCGCGGTCGCGCTGCGCTGCGGGTCCGTCACGCGTTCTGCTGTCCTCTCATCGATCGCGGCCGCGAGTGCGGGTAGCGCGGCCCGTGCACGCTCGACTTCGGGTACGGCCTCGCGGTTCAGAAAGTCGGTGGCGTCCCGGAGCAGACCCTGCCGCATGAGCGTCTCGACCTGCTGGTTGACGCGTGCTACGCGATCGACCCGCATAGCGGCCGTGCTCACCAGGTCGCTGTGTCCGGCCGCGCGGAGTGTGGCGATCTCCGCCGTGGCCTGGTTCGTTGCGAGGCGCATGCGTGCGGCGAATTCCGGATCGGCCATCACCACATACACGCGCTGGTGACGCTCCACCTCGACGAGCGCGGCTTCGAGCCGACTCACCGCCAGTGCCGACTGCGCGGCCTGACCGCGCAACTCCACTACGGTGTCGCGCAGCGCGTTCACACGGTTCGCCGCGTACAGCGCCGGCAGGGCCATGAGGGCCAGTACGG
>JAGTUV010000225.1 GCA_018224305.1 Gemmatimonadota bacterium | reverse complement strand
TCCGACGCCGGGCCGACGCCGTCCGGGGACGACTCACGGGGGAGCGCCGCACCCGACACCCTCGATCTGTTCGAGAAAGGGTAGACGCAGAAAAGCCCCGCGACCGTCAGGTCGCGAGGCTTCAGTAGCATTGGGAGCGCCGAAGGCTCAGCTGCCCAGCGCCGCCACATGACGCGCGAGCTGCGACTTCTTCCGCGCGGCCTTGTTCGGATGGATGATCCGACGGCTCGCCATCCGGTCGAGGAGTGCGGACACCTCGCGATAGGCGGACTCCGCCGCACCCGAATCCTGTGCACCCATCACCCTCTTGATCGCGGTCTTCATCCGCGAACGGTGCGAGCGGTTGGTGTCGGCGCGCTTCTGCGCCTGACGGATTCGCTTTTCTGCGCTGGGCGTATTCGCCAAGACCGGCCTCCTGCGAGTCGTAACGGACCTTTGATCGGAACCTCCGAGCCTTGAAACGTATCTGATGGCGGCTGATGTGTCAACCTGTCTGACGTCAGGAAAACGGGACCGGGATCGGGTACGCTGGCGGGGCCGGAATCGGGGACAGCCGGCGCTCCCGCCCACGAACACGCTCCTGCTCCCGCTCCCGTTTCGTACGCCGCATCGTACGCCTCCAGGGGTGGCGCGCCCGTGAATCCCCGCGTACCTTCCGGCCCCTATGAAGTCTCCCTTCGCAGGCATCCCGCCGAAGCAGCCTGACGGCCGTCCGAGGCACAGCGAACGCGGGGCTGGCAGCCGAAGAACCCCTGGATATCTGACGTGGTGGAAGTAGACAGGCCGGTCGCCAGCGCGGACGGCGCCTTCGTCGTTGAACTGGACCGGTTCTCCGGTCCTCTCGATCTGCTCCTGCACCTGATACGGGAGCAGGACATCGACATCTTCGACATCCCGATCGGAGATATCACGGAGCAGTTCCTGCGCGCGGTCAGGGCGGTGGAACAGCTCGGCCTGGATCGGGCGGGCGAGTTTCTGGAGATGGCGGCGACGCTGGTGCGTATCAAGGCGCAGATGCTGCTGCCGCGGCGCGCGGGCGCCGAGGGTGAACTCGAGGATCCGCGTGCGGAACTAGTGCGGCGGCTGCTGGAGTACGAGCATTTCCGTGAGGCGTCGCTGCGGCTGGCCGAAGCGGAGGCGGATCGTGCCCGGCACTTCTCCCGGGGCCACGTCCCCCCCCGTACGGGGCCGCAGGTGGTGACGGAGCTCGAACTGACGTGGGACGAGTTGTTTGCCGGCGCGCTCAGGCTGAACGAGCGGCCGCAGGGCCCTGAAGATCACGTCGTGCTGGTCCGGGCAGTGCCGATCGAGGAGAAGATCGGATTGATCGTGCAGACGCTCGCCCGCATCACGCGCGTCGAGTTCAGCCGCCTCGTGCGGCCCTATGACAAGCTGCACGGTGTGGTGACATTCATGGCTGGCCTGGAGCTGGCGAAACGGCGGCAGGTCGCGATGCGACAGAGCGAGCCGTTTGCAGAAATATGGCTGTTGAGAAGGAAGGACGTGGAGACGGATGCGTCTGACGCAGACAATTGAAGCGCTGCTGTTCGCGAGTGATGCGCCGCTGTCCGCAGCGGACCTGTCGCGCGTCGATGAACGCCTCGACGAGGACACCGTCGAGGCCGTCATCCAGGAGTTGCGTGCCGAATACGAGCTGAGCGAACGGTCGTTCCAGATCTACGAGGTCGGCGGTGGCTTCCAGTTGCTCACGCGCCCCGAGTTCGTCACCGTGCTGGAACGCTACGACAGCGTGCCGCAGCCGTCACGGCTGTCCTCGCCGGCGCTCGAGGTGCTCGCGATCATCGCGTACCGTCAGCCGCTCGGCCGCGCGGAGATCGAAGACATCCGCGGCGTCGGGTCGAGCGGCGTATTGCGCACGTTGCAGGAGCGCAGCCTCGTGGAACCTGTGGCCCGGGGCGAGGGGCTGGGCCGGCCGCTGCTGTACGGCACCACCCGCAAGTTCCTCGAGCATTTCGGCTTCCGCTCCCTGGAAGACCTCCCGCGTCCCGACGAGCTGCCGGTCGTGCTGCGTGACCGCACGCCGCCGAACACGCTGCCGCTCGAGGATGACGATACCGCGGACAGCAATGCTGCCGATGAAGCGCCCGCTGCCGGGCCGGCCGACGTGACGCTCGACGCCGTTCCGGCCCGTGACGCGCGTGTCGACGAGGATCCAGCGACGGACACGAGTGACGATGACGTTACGGCCCCTGACACGAGGGACGATGACGTGCCGGCCCCCGACACGAGGGACGATGACGTTTCGGCCCCTGACGCGAGACACGATGACGTTCCGGCCCCCGACACCAGTGAAGATGACGATCCGGCCCTCGCCCGGAGCGTCGATGGCGACCCGGCGCCTGCCACGAACGATGTCGAATACGACGAAGCGTCGCAGCGTTGATGGCTGACCCGCGCGGCATCCGTCTCCAGAAATTCCTCGCGCAGGCCGGCGTCGCCTCGCGGCGGAGCAGTGAGGAACTGATCGTGGAGGGCCGCGTCAGTATCAACGGCCGGCCTGCGACCGAGCTGGGTGTACGTGTGCAGCCGTCGGATGATGTGCGTGTGAATGGCCGGCGGATCCGACCTGCCGCATCGCAGTGGTATGCGCTGCACAAGCCGCGCGGCTACATGAGCACGCGCAGTGATCCGGAGGGGCGGCGCACGTTGTACGACCTGGTGCCGCCGTCCATGCGGCGCCTCTTCTATGTCGGCCGGCTCGATTTCGACAGTGAAGGGCTCGTCCTGCTGACGAATGATGGCGACACGGCGCATCGCCTGCTGCATCCGCGGTACCGCATCGATCGCGAGTACGACGTCGAGGTGGATGTGCAGGTGGATGACGCGGCGCTCGAACAGTTGCGGCGCGGGGTCCACCTGGATGACGGACCGGCACGCGCTCGCACCGTGCGTCGGAAGGGTGGACGGCGGGTGGTACTGACGCTCCAGGAGGGACGCAAGCGTGAGGTGCGGCGCATGTTCGCCGAGCTGGGCTATGACGTCAAGCGCCTGCGCCGGGTGCGGTACGGCCCGATCCGTCTGGACGACCTTCAGCCGGGTGAGTGGCGGGCGCTGGATGACAACGAGCTGAACGCGCTGCGTCGTGTGAAACGTGCCGGGGAGGACCGGGAGGAACGGGGATAACGGAGCGGAATGGACATTCAGGGCAGAAACGTACTGATACTGGGTGGATCGGGTCTCGTCGGCATGGCTGTCGCCCGGGAGCTGATGCCGCATGTGCCCGCATTGCTGGTGATCAGCGGACTCACGCGCGCCGAAGCGGAGGAAGCGGTCACGGAACTGGAGGGCGATCCCGCGAAGTCCGCGGATACGCGCATCGAGGCCGCGTGGGGAGACATTTTCCACCGCGATGAGACGCGCGAGCGTGCCCGGAGCGACGTGCTGGCCGATACCGCGGCTCGTCGCGTGCTGCTGGATGATCTCTACGGCGAACTCACTGACGATGTGGTGGCCCAGTCGGCACTGGGCGCGCTGATCGCGCGGACGCAGCCGGCCATTGTCGTCGACTGCATCAACACCGCTACGGCGTTCGCCTATCAGAATGTGTTCGACAGTGCCATGAAGCTGCGCGCGCTGAGCGAAGCGGGCAGCGTGCCCAACGACGTCATCGAGGGCCACCTCGCGACGTTGTACCTGCCCCAGCTGATTCGTCACGTGCAGATCGCACTCGAGGCGATGCGGCGCGCCAACACCGGCTTCTATCTCAAGGTCGGAACGGCGGGCACGGGCGGCATGGGACTGAACATCCCGTTCACGCACTCGGAGGAACGGCCGAGCCGCATGCTGCTCGCGAAGTCGGGCGTCGCGGGGGCGCACACGCTGCTGCTGTATCTGATGGCGCGCACGCCCGGCGCCCCGGCGGTGAAGGAGATCAAGCCGACGGCAGCGATCAGCTGGAAGCGTATCGCGTTTGGCGAAGTCCGGCGGCGCGGCCGTGCGATCGAGCGTATCGATGCGACCACGCCGGTGCCGGTGGCCGCAGCATTCGACAGCGAGCCGCAGTTCCGCCAACTGGGCACGCCGCTGACGGGCGTGTTTCTGGATGCGGGCGAGAACGGCCTCTTCAGCATGGGCGAGTTCGAAACGCTGACGGCACTCGGTCTCATGGAGTTCGTCACGCCGGAGGAGATCGCGACGAACGTCGTGCGCGAGATCCGCGGCTACCCGACCGGGAAGGATGTTGTTGCTGCGCTGGACGGCGCGACGTCCGGCCCGACGTACCGTGCCGGCGTGCTGCGAGAGGTTGCTCTCGACCGCATGGCCGCACTGGAACGGGAGAACGGCGTCGAAGCCGTTGCGTACGAGATGCTCGGTCCGCCCCGTCTGTCGAAGCTGCTCTTCGAGTCCGCCATCCTCGCCCGGCTCTACACGGGCCTGGAGAATGTAGCCGGGATCGATCCCGATGCGGCGGCTGCTGCCGCGCACGACCTCATCAGCAGCGACGACGACCTGCGCAGCCGAATTCTCACGATCGGCCTGCCCATCCTGCTGCCGGATGGCGCGACCATGCTGCGCGGACCGGACGTGAAGATTGCGCCGGAGGACGGACAATCGGTCGCGGACCCCCGCCTGGCCGAGGCGGGCTGGGTGGACCTTCGGGCGGCAAACTGGCGTAAATGGAGTGAGCGGGCGCAGCACATGCTGCACGAGCGGGGCGACGGTTCCGGTCCGGAGCATGGTTCCCGCGCGGACACCGAGCCCGGCGATCGCGGCGTCAGCGTCCGCCCCGGTCGCATGGCTGCGTGGGTGTTCCGCTACGAAGACCGCGGTGAGCGCGGCAAACGCTAATACGGAGGGGCTGTTTTGGTGGAAGGAACGGTATCGACCACTCCTGCTGCGGGACGCGAGCTCGCAGAGCGCATTCGCACGGAGCTGCGCAAGCGGGTCGTCGGCCAGGATGCAATGATCGACCGGCTGCTGGTCGGCCTGCTGACGGGCGGTCACGTACTGCTCGAGGGCGTGCCCGGGCTGGCCAAGACGCTCACCGTGCGCTCGCTCGCCGACGCGATGGCCGCGACGTTTGAACGCATCCAGTTCACGCCCGACCTGCTGCCTGCCGACGTGGTCGGCACCATGATCTACAATCAGCGCACGGGCGACTTCACGGCACGGCGCGGGCCCATTTTCGCCAACATCCTGCTGGCGGACGAGATCAACCGGGCACCGCCAAAGGTGCAGGCTGCACTGCTCGAGGCGATGCAGGAGCAGCAGGTCACGCTCGGCGGTGAGACGTTCGCGCTGCCGAAACCGTTCCTGGTGCTCGCGACGCAGAACCCGATCGAGCAGGAAGGCACCTACCCGCTGCCCGAAGCGCAGGTCGACCGCTTCATGCTCAAGCTGCGTGTGGGTTATCCGGCGAAGTCGGACGAGAAGGAGATCATGCGACGGATGGCCGGTCGCGAGCCAGCGGTGATCGAGCAGGTGGCCACGCCCGAACAGATCCTGTCCGCGCGGCAGGAGATCATGAACGTATACATGGATGAGAAGATCGAGGACTACATTGTCTCGATCGTGCACGCCACGCGCGAACCCGGCGATTATGGTCTGGGCAGCATCACGCCGCTGATCCAGTATGGCGCGTCGCCCCGCGCGAGCATCTACCTCGCCATCTGTTCGCGCGCTCATGCGTATCTGGAGGGCCGTTCCTACGTGCTGCCGGACGATGTGAAGGCGGTCGGTCCGGACATCCTGCGCCATCGCATCATCACGAGTTTCGAGGCGGAGGCCGAGGAAGTGACGTCCGACGACATCGTCAGGCGCGTGTTCGCGGCGGTCGAGGTGCCGTGATCCGCTTCCTGCGCCGCCCGCCCGCGCCCGAGCCGGAGCCGACCGCCCCGGCAACGCGCGACGTGCTGCGTCAGGTGCGGCAGATCGAGTTGCGCACTCGCGGACTCGTCACGTCGATCTTCGGCGGTGAATACCAGAGCGTCTTCCGCGGTCAGGGCATGGAGTTTTCCGAGGTCCGCGAGTACGAGCCCGGTGACGATGTCCGTAACATCGACTGGAACGTTACGGCCCGCACCGGTCACCCATACGTAAAGAAGCACGTCGAGGAGCGTGAGCTGACGGTGCTCCTCGTTGTCGACCTGTCCGGATCGGAGCAGTTCGGCACGCGCGGCCGTTTCAAGGCCGAACTCGCAGCGGAACTCGCCGCGGTGCTCGCGCTCTCCGCCGTGCGCAACAACGACCGCGTCGGTCTCCTCATCTTCAGCGACCACGTCGAGCACGTCGTGCCGCCACGCAAGGGGCGCCGTCACGCGCTGCGCCTGATTCGAGACGTGCTGGCATTCCGGCCGCGCGGACGCGGCACGGACATTCCCGGCGCTCTCGATTACGCTGCGCGCCTGCTCGCGCACCGCGGCATCATCTTCCTGCTGAGCGACTTCGCATTGGCCGGCACCGACGACGGCGCGGAGCGGGATGATGCGGGCGGCGACGGGAACGGGTCGGAGCGCCGTGATGCAACGGTGCGCCGTGACGCAACGGTGCGCCGTGATGCAACGGTGCGCCGTGATGCAACGGATGCGAACGGGACGGAAGCCGCCCGGCTGGAGAAGACACTCAAGCTCGTGTCGCGCCGCCACGACGTGGTTGGCGTGTCCATCTCCGATCCAGCCGAGCTGGACCTGCCGGACATCGGCGTGGTCGCGCTCGAGGATCCCGAGACGGGCGAGCTGACGTGGGTCGATACGGGCCGTGATGATGTGCACGAGAAGTTCACGGCGCTGCTCACACGCGAGCGTGCCCGGACACGCCGGCTGTTCCGGCGGCTGGGCGTCGACGAGATCGAGGTGCGCACCGATCAGCCCTACGTGAAGCCGCTCCTCGCCTTCTTCCGCCGTCGTGAACGGATGCGCGGCCGATGAGATACGTCGTCGCATTGCTCACGATCATGCTGTGCACCGCGGACGCGCGTGGGCAGCAGCCGCGTGCCGCAGTCGTACCGCAGTCCATCACCGTGGGCGACGTGTTCCATGCCGCGGTGCGGATCGATCTGCCGGATGGCATGCGTCTGGCCGCACCCGACTCGCTCGAACTCGTCGATGATGTCGAGAGCGCCGGCCGCCGCGAGGTGACGATGGACACCGCGGGCGGCTCGCGCAGCGCGACACTGCTGTACCCGCTCGCTGCGTGGCGGCCGGGCAGCTACGAGCTTCCGCCGATGTCGCTCCGTCTCATTGACGGACAGCGCGACACCACGCTGCGCGTGCAACTGCCACCGTTCGAGGTGACATCGGTACTGCCGGCGGATACCTCGGGGATCGAGGCGAAGCCGGCGAAGGATGTAATCGGCGCGAATCGCCTGTGGTGGCCAATACTGCTTGCATTGCTGATCGCTGCCCTGATCGCGACCGCGCTCTACATCTGGTGGAAGCGGCGGCGCGCGGCGGAGGAGCCGGTGGTGTTCACTCCGGCCGTACCGCCGCTGGAGATTGCGATTGCGCAACTGGCTGCGCTGCGTCGTGGGGGGCTGGCCGAACGGGGCGAGTTCAGGGAGTTCTATGGTCGGCTGACGGAAACGCTGCGTCATTATGCGGCCGCGACCGAGACACGGTGGAGCGTGGACCTCACGACATCAGAGCTGGCGACACGGCTGCGCGCGGACATCGGCGTGCAGGATGCCCTGGAGGTGACGCGCATACTCGGCGCGGCGGACATGGTGAAGTTCGCCCGCGCCGGCGCGACGAAGGATGACGCGAATGCGGATCTGGACGCTGCCCGCGCCTGGGTGGAACGGATGGCGGAGCGGCAGACCGGCGACGAGCCCGAACAGCGGATGGCTGCATGAACCTCGACTTCGCGAACCCGTGGGCCCTGCTGCTGCTGCTCGGCATACCGATGTACGTCTGGCTAACGCGTCATGCGCAGCCGCGCTCGCTCACGTTCTCCCGCGCAGCACTGCTCGGCCGCGTTGCACCAGCGAGCTCCCGCGTCCTCGCCCGCGTACCCGGGTGGCTGCGCGCGCTCGCATTCGTCGCACTGGTCGTCGCGATTGCCACGCCGCGCACCGGTGCGGCAGTGGTCGACATCGATGCGGAGGGCATCGCGATTGCCATTGTCGTCGATATTTCGAGTTCGATGCTGGCGGAGGACCTGTCCACCGAGGATGATGCCGGCCGCCGCAGCACCCGGAACCGTCTCGCAGTTGCGAAGGAGACGGTCAGCGAGTTCGTGCGCGGCCGCGAGTACGACCGCATCGGACTCGTCGCATTCGCCGGCGAGGCGCTGACGCAGGTGCCGATCACCATCGACTATCCGGTGATCTATCAGGCGCTCGACCAGCTGTCGGCGGGTACCGGCATGCTCGAGGACGGCACTGCGATCGGGACGGCTATCGCCACGGCCGCCAACCGGCTCCGGCGTGCGCCCGGAGAATCGCGTGTGATGATCCTGATGACCGATGGTGAGAACAACCGCGGCGACATCGATCCGCTGACCGCTGCACAGGCGGCGGCCGCGTTCGATATCAAGATCTACACGATCGGTGTCGGCAGCGACGGTGTCGCGCCCATCCCCATCGCAACGGGTCCGTTCGGCGTTCAGTACGCGAACCTGCCCGTGCACATCGACGAGGACCTGCTGCGCGAAATCGCCGCGACGAGCGGGGGACAGTACTTCCGCGCCACGAACGAAGCTGCGCTGGACAGCATCTACAGCCGTATCGATGAGCTCGAACGTACGGACGTGGAAGTGCGTCGCTACGTGAGCTACACGCCGCACTACCTGCCGCTGATCGTCTTCTCGATCGTCGTGCTGCTCCTCGAGTGGGCGTTCCGCGCGAGCCGGTTCGGGAGGGTGCCATGAGCTTTGCCCGCCCGGACCTGATGTTCCTCATCGTCTTCCTGCCGCTGCTGCTCGCAGGCGCGGTGTGGCTGTATGCACGCCGGCGCGAGCGCATCGCGCGCGCGTTCAGCGACGCCCACCTGCTCACGCGCCTGGGGGGCGATGATCTGCTTCGCTTCCCGCTGCCGCGTCTCGTGATTCTCATGGTCGCCGGCGCATCTCTCGGCATGGCGGCCGCCGGGCCGCGCTGGGGTTACACGTCGGCGGAGGGTCAGACGCTGTCGCTCAATGTCGTGATCGCTACCGACATCTCGAAGTCGATGCTGGTACCGGACGTGGAGCCCAACCGGCTCGAGCGCGCGCGCCTGTTCGCGCGTCGCATGCTGCGTGAGCTGCCCGGTGACCGCTTCGGCCTCGTCGTGTTTGCCGGCCGCGCCTACATCCTCTCTCCGCTGACGAGCGATCACAGCGCGCTGGAGCTGTACCTCGACGCGCTGGATCCGGAGATGGTGAGTCAGGGCGGGTCATCGCTCGCAGCGGCGATCGCACAGGCGACGGATCTCGTGCGCGGCTCCGAGACCTCCGGCGGTGAGCGTGCAGTGGTTCTGCTCAGCGATGGCGAGGCGCTGGAGGATGCGGGCGGCGTCGAGGCCGCCGCGGACCGCGCGGCGCGGGCGGGTGTGCGTTTCCTCACGATCGGCGTGGGCACGCCGGCCGGTGATCGCGTGCCGGACATCGACCCTGCCAGCGGGCAGGTGGTCGGCTACAAGCGCGATGAGGCCGGTCAGATGGTCGTTTCGCGACTCGACGAGGACCTGCTGCGCACAGTGGCCGAACGCACCGGCGGCCGATACGTACGCATGGACGATGCGGCCGCGCTGTCGCGTGTCATCGGGGAACTCCAGGGCATGCAGCGCGAACGGGGAGAGAATGCTCAGCGTACAGAAGCGCGCGATCGCTTCGCGCTGTTCGCCGCGCTCGCGCTCATCATGCTCGCGCTCGACATGATCCTGTACGGTGGCGCCCGCATCGTTCGCAGCGAGCCGGCCGCAGCGTCGGGTGGTGTGGCCGACGCCACGGACGGCGACGCCACTGGTGCCGGCATCGCCGCGGTCGGATCGGCGTACGGTTCGCGTCGACCGTCGAAGCGACGAGCCGTGCAGACCGCCGTGCTCGTGCTGATGCTGATCGGCACGGGCTACGGCATTGGCGATCTGGAGAAGGGCAACCGACTTTACAGGGAAGGGAAGTACGAGGAGGCGGTGGCCGCCTACCAGCGCGTCGTCGACAGCGGCAAGGCTTCGCCTCAGGTCCACTACAATCTGGGAACTGCACTGCTCGCCCTCGGTCGCTTCCAGGACGCGGACGCGCAGTTCCAGCGGGCGCTGCAGGGTATCGAGCCGGAGCTCCGCGAGCGGGCATTCTACAACCTTGGTAACCGCTTCCTCGAGGACGCGCGCGCGCACGGCGATGTACGGCAGCAGGGCGAGTTGCTCGACGCGGCCATTGAAGCGTACAAGCGATCCCTGCGCATCGACCCACAGGATGTCGATGCGAAGTGGAACCTCGAGATGGCGCTGCGGGAGCGGGAGCAGAACGAACAGCAGCAGCAGAGCATGCCGCAGCAGCAGGACCAGGAGCAGGACCAGGAAGACGAGAGTGAGCAGGACCAGCAGCAGCAGGCAGGTGGCGGCAGCGGCTCATCGGACTCGGAGTCGCCGGCGGGCGAGGGTCAGGACAGCGGCACGGCGATGGAAGATCAGCCGATGAGCGAGGAGCAGGCCGATCGCATCCTGAGCGCAATCGAGCAGGACGAGCGTGACCTGACCAGGGAGAAGCTCCGGCGCGGCCAGCGTCGCGTGCCCGTGCTGCGGGACTGGTAGAATGATCACCGCGCTGCTATGCGTGTCGCTCCTGTGCGGTGCCGTGCAGGATCCCGTCCGCGTCACTGCGGAACTGAGTGCGGGGCGGATCAGTGTGGGTGCCACCACGACGCTGCAGATCACGGTCGAGACGCGGGGTCCGGCACCCGAGGAGATACGGCTGCCGTCGCTGTCCCGCGACCTCGAGATCCTCGGCACGAGCGACTACACACAGACGCAGATCGCCATTCCCGGGGGCCGTACACGGACTACGCGTCGCGATGTAGTGATCATCGCGCGCAGTCCCGGCATCTATCGCGTCCCGCCCGTGGTCGTGCGGGTTGCCGGCATGATGTACCGCACGAATCCCCTCGACCTCATTGTGCGCGACGGCGGTGTGCCCGGCACGGCGGCCACCGGGTCATCATCGTCGCTCGTCGTCACGCTGAGTGCAGACACGGTGTTCGTCGGGGAGCAGGTGCTGCTGCGCGCGGAAGCGACATTCGCGGAGGACATGCGCACGCGGCAATCGCGACCGGCCACATTCGACCCGCCTGCGCCGACCGGGTTCTGGATCCAGGACCTGCCCGATCCGATCAGTGTGACGCTGCGCAGCAGTGAGGGCCGGACCGTCGAAACGCAGACATACCGGCGCGCTTACTTCCCGCTCGCGCCGG